>CBEVQP010000008.1:0-17591 GCA_965552035.1 uncultured Thermoplasmata archaeon
CCAAAGATCTCTTCTAGAGCGTTGTTTCCGCTCGTTGAACATAGGTTACCAACTACTATATTGAATTTCAGTTTTGAAAAGAGATATTTCAGAGATAGGGACTCAACTAGGCCCATATTTCCAGCATAGTGGATATAGTATGATCTATCAGGTTTAGATCTTTTGATCTTTTCTACTAAAGTTTCTATAGCATCTTCCATGGATATTTTCTTGAACTTCGCTCCATCCTTAATCAAAGGTTGAATCAAACGCTCTTTATGATGAACATATTGTGGTAGAATGCATCCTTTTGGACACAGAAATCCTCTGGTGATAGGATGTTCCGGAGCACCTTGTACTTTTTTAAGCAAATTATTCTCAACGATGCTGTAGAAGAAACACCTATCATAACAATCTCTCATGCAAATGTTTCTAAACTTAAACTCTGGCATAGACTAAGTCCTCCAATCACCATGTCTTTCTTACAATGAATCTACCTTTGTTATCTTTAATTGCAATTCCTTTCAGCCCTACTGTCATGGCCACCTCCGAAAGTTTTTCTGTGATTTCTGTAGTTATTCTTACTGTTAAGGTCTTCTCGAAAAGAACTTCTGGATTAATTGTAACAGTAAGAATATTACCAGAAATATAAAAAGCAAGAATAAATCCTGAACTAATTACGTCATCGCTTAGCCCAGAAACGTACACATTTTTTAGAAGAGCTCTTATTTTTGCATACTCTTTCATGTTTATATCCATTTTAAACACCATAACTCTTTGAACTCTTGTTGTTATTTTGCAATTTTTAGCGAATGTAAGAACGCTTTGAGGAATTATAAGGGGAGAAGGTACTATTTCTATTCAAATTACGCATATGCGAACCTATTTTTATTTCATGCATACTCTTGACTTTAAAAAAGTATAACATCAATATTTAAACACTTCGAGGAACTTTAAACCCCAATATCGCACTCTTCCGATTAATCATTGTTTTTAGTTATTTTATAATAAAAATCGATCAAAAATAAATTATTAAAAACTAGAGGCGTAAAATCTCAATAAACGTTTTAACATCATTTTCTGATACTCCTAGCTCTATTCTAGACAATTTTACAACATCTTTGTATTCAATGCCACTTCTGATGTGGCCTGGAATAAAAAATAGCATATTTGAGAGCATTCTAGGCTCAAATCTTCTGATAAGTTTTTCATAAGTTTCTAGACCATAATGCCTTAGCACACTCGTTAGGGTCATAGGGTATCTAATAAGAGGAAATTCAGACTCGACATCTACTATTGGGAAACACTCTTCATATGCTTTAAATTTAGTATTATCCCTCCCAAAAACATCAAATAGGGCGTATAGAGCATCTACACCCCTCTTTATAGTTTCAAAAGCCACACCATCGTAGTACGCTCTTGTTAAAAATTCTCTTAAGTTGGAATTTTTGGAAATGATGTTGCTGGCTACAACAGCAATAGCTACATCTCTTACTAACTTAATGTTTACGTTCTCAAGGGTGTCATGGGAGGAATGGTAATACTGATCGATACCATGAAAAACGTGAAATGAAGGAACCCCATAGTAGTTAAAAATATCGTGATCGCTTCCACTAGAATAATCTTTTAATGATACTCCATACGATTTAACTGTAGATCCATCGATGTTCTCTAGCATTTTAAGGGAAGCGTAGAAGGCAGGTTCTAC
This sequence comes from uncultured Thermoplasmata archaeon, assembly GCA_965552035.1. GTDB lineage: Archaea > Thermoplasmatota > B47-G6 > B47-G6 > B47-G6 > B47-G6. The sequence goes on from CBEVQP010000008.1 coordinate 1,688, forward strand.
ATATGATTTGTTTTTAAGCCATCCACGACTTAGAGATATGGGGTTGCTTAAGTTGGTACTTCCCACCATGTCTAGGTTGATAACTCCCATAGTTTTTATGTTATCACTGTTCTCCAATATGTAAGCCAATGAACCCGAGTATTCTGGTGCAAAAATTGCTGTAAATGATCCCTTTATGCTTCTGGAACCATAGAGCACATTCATATATAATGTAGATAACGCCAAAGCAGTGACACCGCTTCCGTTATCATGAGCGCCGGGTTTGGGGTGGCATGAGTGGGCAAAGGCCATAATATTAGGAGAACCATCACCTAGTGTTGCGACAAGAACAGGGACTTTTTCATTTTTCTTATGTCTGGAATTTATTCTCATGTAAACTTCAACGCGAACGTCTTGTTTTATCCACTTTAAAATTTGTTGAGCGTGATGCCAGGATATTGAAATAGCAGGAATTCCCCCACCATCAGTTAAAAGCTCTCTCATGAATAGTCCAAAATATGGTATTGCAAATCCATCTTTCATTCTTCGAGCGAAAATCGCCCCAATGGCCCCAGCATTTAATGCCTTATAGTATATCATTCTGTGATTTTCGGTTATAATGACAATTTTACCCTCAACCTTTTTTATTTTAGTAGGATCTTTGGGAAATTCTACCACTTCTCCAGAAACTTCACCACTAGGGGAGTGAACAACCGAACATAGCTCAGAGATCTCTTTAGATCCTATAACTATATTTTCGGGAGAGATTATTTCTGCATAAACGTCGTCTAACTCCCACCCAAATACGCCAAATGAATTTTCAATTTTGGAGGGACCAACAAATAACATTTTTGATTCAATATTATAATCGGTAAGAAAGCTCTTAACAAATTCAAGAGACTTTCTAAGATCCTCAGAAAGTTGTATACGATGATATGTTGAAAAATTCCTTAAAAAATCAATCCCTAGGTCCACATAATTTGTTTTTGAAAGAAGATGCCTTATCAGCGATGTTATTGAGGAAATCATATTATACACCTAAAATCGTAGTAAGTAAGATAAAAAACCAAAAGAAAAAAGCTAATGGGTAGTAATTTTTGTGTTTTCAATTAGTATGGATGGCGTATACGTAGGAACTTGGACTTCCCACCATCTTACTTGATCTACGTCGTTGGCAACTGCCTTTATGCGAGAGAACATTAATATAAGGTTATCGGAGATTCTAAGATTCCTAGCAACACCAACAATTTCGCCGTTTTTTACATAAAATGCGTTGTCTCTAGGTACTGTTGAAAAGTCTCCAGTATAGTAATTCTGGAAACGCGTGTACCATGTATTTGTTACTACGATACCCTCTTTAATATCTGATATGAGGCCATCTCTAGAGGAGGTACCAGGCATGACTTCTAGAGTAAATGGCCGTGGGAAGATTATGCCAGCATTTCCAGTATTTTCAAGGTTAAAGTGTTTTGAAAGCCAATAGTTAAGTAGGTACGTCTTAAGAGTACCCTTTTCAATTAACGTTTTTTTACGTGTGGGGCAGCCCTCATCATCTTCTGTAACGAATCCTACGCTATCCTCTCTGAGAGGATTATCTATAAGCGTAAACTCTTGCGATGCTATCTCTTCTCCCAATCTTCCTGTAAATGGAGACATTTTTACGTAAACGTAGAATCCAGAAAGCAACATTGCAAGGTAGTTTAGAAGGTTTCCTATAGCCATTGGATAAAACACAACGTCGTAGGTTTTGGAGTCTATTTTTACAATGTTTGTAGAAGTAAGAGCTATTTCACCAGCGTCTTTACCTGCCCTTTCCGGATCAACGTCTTTCCATCTAACTCCTACGGAGATTCCATGTCCCGAGATTTCTGGTTCATAAAATGCTCTAGTAGAAATTTCTACTGAAGTTCTTCCGGGGGATCTAACGATTTCTATGCCATTTGAAGTAAACACACCTCTTTCATATGAGCTTGCATAAACCACTCCTGCGACCCTTTTAGCTCCCGTGTTGAGGGCTGCGTTAATAGTAGCTACAGCAGCATCAGCCATCTTTTCAGGATCTATAACGTTTTCTGAAATTCCCTTGTATTGTGAATACTCGTTGCCTCCAGGGTAAAGACCTTCGAAGTCTTTCCTTTCTTCAGAGACCTTAGCTAAAGAGATTGCGTTCAGAATTGCTTGTCTAAGATCTTCTTGCTTATTTGATCTAATTTCAGAGTAACCAACCCTCTTACCTACAGTGACAAAAATTACGGCGTGATAGTATTCCCAGAACTTCATAATGTCTATGTTATTTCTTGAAAATCTTACCTGAGCTTCTTTTATTTTATGAACTACTGCAGCAACATCAGTTGCGCCTAAAGACTTAGCCTCATCTAAAATAAACTTTCCAACATCTTCGAGTCTTAGTTCGGGCATTTTAAGACACCTCATAGATAGACACGTACATTTCTTATTCTTGCAGGCGCACCACCCATCCATACTGGAATAGGTTGTCCTGGATCGCCTTTACCACAAGTTGCACCAAAGAATTCTAGCTCTTTTCCAACAGCATCAATGGATGACCATAACTTTGGAGTTGTGATCTCTAGTACAGGTCTTTTCACGGGTTCCAAAATTTCTCCGTTCTTAATGAGGTATGATTCTCTTCCGACATATTTTTGATGGAATCTTCTATCGTCAATATTCCATTCTGTGTAATATTTTATGTATACTCCGAGCTTTACGTCCTCTAACAGCTCTTCAAAGCTGTAATCCCCTGGCTCTAGATATGTAGTAGACATACGTACTATCGGCTCTCTGTCGAATCTACTTGCTCGTGCTGCAGCGTTACTATTAAGACCCAGCTCTGCGGCATATTGTCTGTTCATTAAAAATTCGTTAATTTTACCCTCTTTTATTAGGTATCTCTTACGAGCTTTAACCCCCTCATCATCATACAGATAGAATCCATAGCTACCATCTACGGTAGGATCATCAACGACGTTTACTACATCACTACCAATTTGGTGTCCAAGCATATCTGTCGTAATAAAAGACTCTCCTGCCTGCGCAGCCTCGCGACCTAAAATTCTATCTAGCTCGTATGGATGGCCACAACTCTCATGCACAAATATACCTACGAGGTGAGGGCCTGCAATAACGTCTACAGGCTCTTTAGGCGGAGATATACCTTTTTCAGAAACCTCTTTAGCTCCTTTAACTTCTGACAATATTTTTTCTTCAATGTTCCCAGATTCTAAGAATTCCCATCCGCGAGAGGCTGCGTAGTTATTTGATACCATTTCTGACCATCCTGTGGAGGATACAACAATAGAGTTATGGAAAAGCGATATAATGGGCTTCTTAAAGTACAATTTTGCGCCTTCAGTATTTGCGTACCACTTTTCTAAATCTGAAAGCCTTAGGACAAGTGTGGTGACCATAGGCTTTAACTCCATAACTGATGAGCTAAGATCCTTAAGATATGTTTGTTTTTCCTCTAAGGAAATGTCCTTAAAGCCTATCTCAGGTTTAACTATAACCTTGTCTTCATAAAATTTCTCCTCAGATAGATTTATTTCAGTTTTTGATCTTTTAGAAGAGACTTTTGCCATTTTCACAGCAGTTTCCACAATATTCTTTACTGATTCTCTGTCAATGTTAGGTGTACTAGCAAAACCCCAACCATTCTCGTATAAAACCCTCACAGAGACTCCAGAGAGTGTTGATTTACCGGCAGCTTCTATTCTCATGTTTCTCATTATAATGTCCTCTGAAGATTGTTGCTCAACCCTTACCTCTGCATATCTTGTGCCTAGACTACTAGCCAACTCTAGGACAAAATTAAGGAAATCTTCCAAAAAGAACACCTCCCACACTCAGGCTTCAGAAACTAAGTTTTTAAGCTCTTCTAGATATTTGCTTAAGGCAATATTAAGTATTCCTAGATTTGTTTGCGGCTCAAGGATTAATGCTAGAAGATAATCTTTTGAGAGAGGTTTTATCAAAATTTTTGCTGTAGAACCCTCTATAAGAACGCTTTTGATGGAACCTCCTAGGTATTCTGAGAACAATGTTACTCCAGCTCCTTTTATTGTAGATACCAATGCGGAAATCGTATTTGCATCGAAATCTTTATCGAGAGAAATTTTCTCAATAGGGAGACCATCGGATGAAGCAATAATTACAGACCGCACCCCTTCTATTGTCATAAGCTCAGAAAGCATCATTTTTATCCGTTCAAGATTTCCTAACATTTTTTACACCTCTAGCCACTATCTAGGAAAGCTTGAAAGAACCTTTGATCCAGAATCTGTCACTAGAACCATATCTTCAATCCTTATTCCTCCTAGTCTGTGGATATAAATGCCGGGTTCTATAGTAAATACCATGCCCTCTTTCAATATAACTACATTTTTTTCATCTTTTGTAGGAGGACCTATATATGGTTTTTCGTGAACTTCTAAGCCAATACCATGTCCGGTGGAATGATTGTACCATTTGAGTTTGTCTTTTCCAAGAGACTCTATAAGCACGCCTCTAGCAGCACTATCAACATTGGATGACTTAATATCACTGCGGATTGCCTCAAAAGCTTCTTTTTGCATATCAATAACAATGCTGTAATATGTTTCCCAGGGATCCCTTATGTCTTCATCAACAAAAAACGTTCTTGTTAAATCTGAAGCGTACCCCATAAAGTAAGCCCCAAGATCTACTATAACGGGATCTCCTTTCTTTAAAACCCTGTTTGTTGGCTCATGATGAGGATATGCTGCGTTGGGTCCAGAGGCAACTATCACATCGAAAGAAGGCCAGTCTCCTCCATTAGATAATATAGAAGATACAATCTCCCTTGCAATTTCAATCTCAGAAACACCCGAAATAATGAAGTCTCGAATATCATAAAGAGCTCTCTCAGCTATATTTATTGCCTTCTCTATGATCTTTAATTCGTGTTTATCTTTAATCATTCTCGCATCATAAATTGCTTCATCTTTTTCTATTTCAAAACCTTCTAGTTTAACTTCGGAGTCTGATAAAACTTTTTTCACATTAATACTTTTTAACACCTTTTCAATAGCCTTTTCTTTAGATTCGGCATATTCCCAAGGCATGGTTTTTGATGATGTGAAAGTCCAGAGAGTTCCTTCAAAGAGATCTTTTGCTCTATTTTCTTCTAAAGGAGATGTTATTCCGTGGATTTCACTATTTTTTGTAATTAATATTGCAGAAATTGGCGGTGGTCCATGCAAGAAAATCCCACAAATATATTTAATGTTATATGGATTAAGTATAAGATAACCATCAGCTTCTTTAGCCTCAATAACCTCCTCAGCAGCCCTAATTGCCTTAAAGTTAATCACAATATCACCTCGTCATGCCTATTCTATCTGATTCACATTTTATGCTTATTGTGTTTTATCTTACTTAAATATTACAGTTTTGCTAGTGTATCAAGGTTATTAACATTGCGAAATATAATATTGTAGCTTGAGATAAACCGCAATCGAAATTAAACTAAATACTCTCAAGAAAATATTGCGTTACTGTTTAAGATTTTGATATACGTTACAATAAAAAATTAAATTAAAATTAACACTATAAAATCGCTTTGAGGGAGTGATTTTTGAGCGGTGGAATCATGGCAAATTCGAGAACACGAATAGGTACAGACGTTGAAAGAAATTTTGTGAGAAATTTATGGAAAAAAGGGATTCCATGTATTAGATTGCCAGCTTCTGGGGCCGCGACTGGCATGCCCCGACCGGATGTTTTAGCATTTTTAAATGGAGAAATAATATGTATCGAAATGAAGACTTCCTCAAAGGAGAAAGTCATATTTAAGAAAAACGACTGGAGGGATGTTTATGAGTTCTCCATTGCATTAAGAAAGCAGGGATTTAAGGCAATACCTTATTTAGTTTTTCATCCAAAGGGTACAAGAAAATACATGTGGATAGAATTGACCGATGAGGCTTATACTAAAGATTTGAAATTAATAATAAAAAAGGATGGAAACATGTGGCGCTATTTTTGGTCTGAGGATTCTTGAGTATCTGTTCCCACTTTTGCTTGTGGTGGTTCTATTACTAGGTTTTCACTATATTTGTCATAGTCTGCCAATAAAAATTCCTTACTCATAGAAAGAGCTTTTACGGGAGTGTCTTCTCCAGGAAGTTTTTTACCTGGACAGACGTCCACACAAAGAGCACAGAACATACATCTTGCAACATAGTGTCTTATTTTTCTAAGTTCTGGTATCCATTCCATAGCATTTGCAGGACACACTGTTATGCATAGTCTACATCCAATACATCGCTCTGGGTCATAATGAATTTTTCCTCTAAAGCCCTCTGGTACAGGTACTGGGTCTTTTATTGATACTTGTCCAGCTTTTACTTTTTCTATGAGGGAAGTGACGCTCTTCGGGGCGTATTTTACTGGAAATGGGTTAGTAAAGGGCCTCCGTAAAAGCTGTCTGATCATTAGGAACATTGCCTTAGTTGGCATATCATATCACCTCTATACTCACTAATACGAGTCCTAAAATTGCTATTGCGTTTACGTAGACCCAAAATAGTCTTGATGCCTGTTCTATTCTAAACCTGGCGAACGAGGTTCTTACTAGCGTTACTGCAAATACATAGAAGATAAGAACTTTTGCTAGGAACCATAACCCCTCAACAATATACGATACCGGACTTGAGAGGCTTAGTCCAAGGATTTGGCTTAACGTAAACGGTACAAACAACACTACTTCTATGGCAATCATTGCAAAGCTTCTGACAGCATCTGAGAGGTAGAATAGTGCTAGATTTCTTCCACTATACTCTGATAACAATCCTTCAGCAATTTCTGTTTCTGCTTCTGCTATGTCAAATGGTAACTTTGCAAGCTCTGCTGGAGTTACTATGACTAGGGCTATTAACATCAATATTAGGCCAATCCATCCTATAGGACCAACAATGCTCCAGACAGGCGTAGATGCAATGGTGCTTAGAGAGAAACTTTTGTATATCAAAGCAAATCCTGTTATGACGATCGCAAGGGGCATCTCGTAACTCATCATAAGAACCATTTCTCTCTGAGCACCTACAGAGGCGAATGGACTTCCAGCAGAAAATCCTCCAATGGCCATGGCAAGTGCTTGGAGAGTTAAGAGATATAATATAACTACGAGATCTCCATACCCCTCTAACGGAGCTTTTAAAGTGCCGAATGGTATGTAGAGCAGTAGAGTCATCGAAGATGCAAGTGCTAATATGGGCATTGTATTAAAAATCCAGCTAACAGCGTTTTCTGGTGTTACCGTCTCTTTTAGAAGAAGTTTTCCGACATCCCAAAATGGCTGTCTTATTGGTGGTCCAATTCTTGAGGTCATTCTTGCAGAGATTTTTCTGTCAATACCCTTGTATAGCAGCCCAATAACTATTCCAATGAGAGGCATTCCTACAGCATAAAAAACCATCTGGAGGATCATTCCTTAACCCCCAGCTCTCTTTTAATTCTCATGGTTTTCTCCACTGATTTGGCGTGTATGTCTGGATAGTCGAGGATTCTCCCATTTTCATCCTTAACAGTCGCGATTCTATCATTACAACACATACATGGGTCTATATATGCTATAACAACTGGAATGTCTGCAACTTCGGCTCCTAGGAGGAGAGGTCCCCAACAGTTTATGTTATTGTAACTTGGGGCTATAACTTTCCAGACTATAGGACCGTCCTTACCATCACCGTACTTCACGTAATGGATTACTTCTCCTCTGGGAGCCTCGTGAGCTCCTATAGCGTCTCCCTGAGTTTTCCTGATAGTAGTTAGCAATGCTACATAGTTCGGTATGGCGAGTATTTTTCCTTCTGGGAGGTTGTTTACACAATATTCAATGATATCAAGACTCTGCTCTATTTCATATATTCTAACAAGGGTTGCATCATAAGCATCACCATAAACTTCACCTACGATATCTTGAGGTACAACTGCCCTCACGTCGATGTCAGCATAGGCATCGTAGGGAATGTCTTGTCTTATATCCATTCTCAATCCTGTTGCTCTAGCTGTTGGACCTACTATGTTTAACTTTAAAGCAAGATCTTTAGAAAGCTTAGCAACACCTCTTGTTCTAGCCTTATATACTGGATCCGAGAGAAACACATCCTTCATTTGATCTGCGGCTTTTCTGTAGTAGTCAATCATGTCCTTAATAGCCATAATGTGACTCTCTTTTAGATCTCTTCTCACCCCACCAATCATAAACATGGAGTAGTTTATTCTATTTCCAGATATTGCTTCTAGCACGTCTAGTACCTTCTCTCTTAGTTTCCAAGTCCAGAAAAGTAATGAGTCAAATCCTACTTCGTGTGCAACTACACCAAGCCAAAGAATGTGAGAATGAATTCTCTCAAGCTCTGCGATTATAGTTCTTATGTACTGTGCTCTCGGAGGAGCCTCTATTCCGAGAGCTTTCTCACTGGCCAAAACAAAAGCGTATGGATGTGATATAGAGCATATCCCACATATTCTCTCTGAGAGGTACAAAGTTTGAATAGCGTTCCTTTTCATACCCATGTATTCTATTCCTCTATGAGCAAAACCTCTCTTCACGTCGACTTTTACAATCTTTTCACCTTCCACTTCAGCTTCAACTCTTATGGGCTCTTTTAATGCAGGGTGTATTGGTCCTATGGGAATGTCGTATGTTTTGTTTGTTTTATTCTCGCTCATTAGTTTCACCCCTGTTTGATCTAATCTCGCTTACGCTTTTGTGAGTATATTTGATCATATCTTCAACACCATACTCGTCTTTTCTCCAAGGGTATTTACCCTCAGGCCAGTCATCAGGAAGGAACAGGTGCCTCTTCTTCTTGAGACCCTCAAACTCTATGCCTAACATTTCTCTAATTTCTCTTTCGTTAGTTTCTGCGCCCATCATTAGGTCTGTTATTGTTGGTACAGTAAGGTCATCCTTAGGTAGATCAAACTTTAGCGTGATATTCACTTCTCCCCAAGGGACGCTATAGAATAGACCAAAGGAGTATATCATTTCTATAACGTCTCCACGATCCTCTCCAGTAATGAAGTGAAGGTGAGGATAATTTATGCTAAATATCGTCTCAACGGCTTTTCTAAAATAGTTTCTGTCGATTTTTATCCATATTTCTTTGTAGGTCTTGGGAGCTTTTGTTCCCATTTTAAACTCTCTAACTACATACTCTAATAATCCTTCTTTAAGGGAATCTTGTAAGATTTTACCAACGTCATCTGCCGTGAGTGTCATTATTCATTTCCCTCCTCCTGCCTCTATTTTTTCAAGTTTAAGCCATGCTTTAACTATGGCATCTACTATAGCCTCGGGTCTAGGAGGACATCCTGGCACGTAAACATCCACAGGTATTATTTCATCCACAGGACCGGCTATATTGTATGAGTCGTAGAAAACCCCTCCAGTAGTTCCACAGTTACCAACAACTATTACAAGTTTGGGGTCAGGCATTTGTTCGTATATGCGTTTTAATTTATCAGCAAAGTCCCTTGTTATGGCTCCAGTAACCAACAAGACGTCGGCGTGCCTGGGACTTCCTACAAGCTTTATTCCAAACCTTTCTGCATCGTATCTAGGCGTTAACGCAGCTATTATTTCAATATCACAGCCATTACATGAACCGCCTGATGCATGAAAGACCCAAAGAGATCGTTTAAAGTTAGTTAACCTCACCATTTTACATCCCTCCAAGGAGTATTACAGTTATTATTGCAGCTATTCCAATGTACCATAGTATGTAGTCCCTAATGTCGCCAGTATGAATTCCTTGAAGGACTCTGTAATATCCCTTAAGAGCTTCTACAAGACCCCAGTACATATCACCTGCTCTAACTTGAACTCTCTCTTTTCCTGGTTCTAAGTTTCCACTAAGGTAGGGCTTTACTTGTTCGGTATTTTTCTTGTATTTTGGATTTCCTCTAGTATATATCAAGTATGCAATTAGTGCAAATAGGATAAAGAATAATAACCACAGTATTGGGTTCCAATATCCGGAAGGAGTATTTATTGTGAAGTTCATACGATACCACCCCAGTTATGGTACTGAAGATAATTAATCAGCGCATCTGCTGCTGGGTATATTAGTTTCTCTAGAATTATTTGTGGGAATAATCCAAAGATTACACAAAGTGCTGCTAGAATCAACATTGCTATAATCATCGGCTTAGGAACTTCCTTTACTTCCTTAAACTTCTCTAGAGGTGGTCCCAAGAAGGCTGATGCAAATACTTTAACAAATGATGCCAGAGTTAGTATGCTGGTTACCATGGCAAAAACAGTAAGTAATGGATTTAGCATGTAAGAAGTCTCGTATATTATAAGCTTACTTGCAAATCCGTTAAATGGTGGGAGTCCAGAAATTGCTGCTGCACCTATCATAAAACTTATCGCTGTTATTGGCATTTTTCTTGCAAGACCACCCATTTCATTAAGATTTCTAGTTCCTGTTACATAGAATAACGCTCCGGCAGTCATCAAGAGCAGACTTTTGTATATTATGTGGTTTATTACGTGGAAGAGTCCTCCCGCTATAGCATCTCTGCCAAACTCGACAAGTTTTGTTGGGTCGTGCAATACTGTGAGTCCGACGCCAACGCCGAGGAGCATATAGCCAGTTTGTGAAATAGCGTGGTAACTCATTAGTCTTTTAACGTCCTTCTGAACAAGAGCCATAGTAACTCCAATAAACATTGTTAGTACTCCGAGAATTACCATAATCCAACCAGCCCTTGAGATATCGGTTACTATGTTTGCAAATAGGGTAAAGCTTACTCTAAATAGTGCGTATAAGTTTGCATATGTTGCAACAAGAATTGGTGGGTTAACGCCTGCGGGAGCCTCCGTATATGCATCTGGAACCCAGTAATGCATCGGAACTGATCCGCATTTCATAGCAAAAGATGCGAACAACAAACCAAAGGCTATAAGGTCAACCACGTTAAACTTTATGTTCTTTGCAATGTATGCGAGATTTAGGTTATCGTATTGCCCATAGAGCAAGCCAACGGCAAAAAGTACCATTAATGATGCAATAGCGCTAACAATTAGATACTTTATACCAGCCTCATTAGCCTCTCCCCGATAACTTCTAAATCCTACTAGAGCAGCCCCTGATATCCCTGCAATCTCCATGAACACGAACAAGTTAAATAGATCTCCTGTAAGCACCATTCCTAGGATACCTACCTCAAGTAGTAGTAATAGAGAGTAATACTTTTCAAGACCACTCTCGTGTGCTACGTGACTATAGGAATACAAAGCTCCAATAAAGCTCATTAGAGTAGCAGATATTGCCATAAATGCTCCTAACGCGTCTATTTCAAACATGATTCTTATTGGAACAGTGTATCCTGATGGAAGAACTAATGTTGGCCTTTCTGCACCAAAAACGTAAACCATGATCCCCCTAGTAAGAACTTCATTTGCTAACAAAATAGAAACTACTAAAGTAACCCCTGTTATTATGATTCCCCATATTGCTACTGCTTTATAGTGTTTTTTAAAGAACGGTGCTACGAATGCTCCAAGTAATGGAATAGCAATAATCAATGCCGGTAATTGCTCTATCATCCTCTCAACCTCCTGACTTTGTTGACGTCGAGAGTCCCATAGCTTTTGTATATGTTAACTGCAAAGGCAAGCATTAATGCAGTCACGGCTACACCAATAACAATACTTGTAAGAGTTAATGCTTGGGGGGTTGGTAAAACCATATTCTGAACGGCTTCTGGCGGTGCTTGGGTATATATTGGTGCATATCCTCCCTTTATGTATCCCAAAGCAACAATAAACATGTTTACGGCTCCTTCTACGATCTCAATCCCAATGATTATTTTTATGAGGTTTCTTTTGAATCCTATCGTGTAAAAGCCTATTGCGAGCAGTATTACAACTATTATGAAAGGAAGATTTACTAGAACACTATTCATCCCTCTCCCTCCCAAGGATTAAAAAGAATATTAGAACGATACTCGTAAGACCTGCTAACACTTTTAAGCCCACGAAAATGTTTAGATACGAGAGAGTACCTCCAGTATTTAGGTATCCAGGGTTTATACCTTCTGGAGTGCTAGAACCAAACAGAAATCCACTATTAGCTATGAAATTCTTTAGGAATGTATATGTTGCTAAACCTATGAGCCCTATTCCTAAAAATCCTAATGCACCAATGCTCTCGATGAAGCTTAGTGGAGCCTTTTCAAATAAGCTCTTCACCCTTTTTCTTTCAAAGCCTACTATTAAAAGAGCCAAACCACTAGCGAATACAGCACCTCCCTGAAAACCTCCTCCTGGCGTGAGATGACCATGCAGGATTATGTATAGTCCAAATACAAGGATTAGGGGAGATAATATTCTAGTCATAGTCCTTATTATTGTCGTAGTCATTTTTTACCTCCCCCATAATGTCTTAGAGCCATAAGAACGCCAGTTACTGCAGTAAATAACACAGTGGCCTCTCCAAGAGTATCAAATCCTCTATAATCAAAAACAACACTTGTAACAACGTTATTAGCAGAAGCTTCTTTCTGAGCGTTCTCTATAAAGTACTTGTCCATTTCAGTATGTGGTGGGCTTCCAAATGGTCTAAGATGTATTGCAGCTACGAACAAGATTATGGCGAATGCTAAGAAAGCGATGATCCCGAGTAGTTTTCTCATTCTGACACCTCCTCCTCATCGGTGGTGTTTTTTATGGCCAGAAGATACATTGCAGTTGTTAGTCCTGCACCAACACCAGCTTCTGCTATTGCGACGTCAGGAGCTTGAAGAATATAAAATTCGAGGGAAAGTGCCAAACTAAATACGGCTATTGCTATTACCGCTGCTATTAAGTTTCTAAGTCTTATAGCAACGATAGCGCTTCCTATGAGCGTAATTCCTATAATTATTTGGGTTAAGTACAGAAAAGCATCACTGTTCATCGTAGAATCCCTCCAACTCATCTATCACGCTGCTATAGGGCTTTATACCTACTCTTCTAGCGGCTCTTCCAATAGCATGAGCTCCTACGGGGTTTGTTAACACAAGGAATATTAAGACCAGCATTGAGTGTATGCCCATAACAATCCATTTTCCATCATGTTGTGGCAACCATCTGTAAATGGAATACGTAACTGCAGATAACACTATGAATATGGTACCAAATGTAGTACATTTTGTAGCAGCATGTATTCTCGTATATACGTCAGGAAAACGAAGGATTCCTATGCTTGCCAATAAGTTAAATGTGACACCTATTCCTAGAAAAACTAAAAGGATCCACTCTATCATTCTAATCCCACCCTCTTTCTTTCAAGGTATCTTGCCAGATATAAAGTCGCTATAAAGCTTAATACGGCGTATACTAGAGCCACATCGATAATCACAGATTGCTCTGTAATTATACCATACAGAACCATTATACCAGCAGTTGTTGTTGTTAGTGCATCAAGGGCGACAACTCTGTCTGGTAATGTTGGACCTACTATCATTCTAATTAATGTGAGTAGTGTTGAAAGAAGAAGCAACATTATTGCCCATATAAAAAGAGTCTCTGGAGTCATTCACCAATCCACCTCGCCCATTTTGGTAGATACCCACATAGCTCCTCTGGCGTGGGCTTCTCCTTTCCTTTAGGGACATAAATCCAGTGCACGTAAAAGTTTCCTTTATCGTCTATTTCTAGAGTAAAAGTTCCGGGTGTTAGCGTGATAGAATTTGCTAGAAGCGTTTTACTCTCGTCTCTGGTTAGTCCAGGAGATATCTTTACTATTCCGGGTCTTATTTTTCCAGTAATTACCCTGTAGGCAACGTCAAGATTTGCTCTTGCCATTGCAAAAAACAGAGGCCCTATAGCGTAGACTAATAGTAGTAACCATCTCTTCGGATGGAAGAAATAGCTAAACTTCTCTCCCAGTATGTTCCTTGTAAGATAGCCTACAATAGTTGCTATTATTATTCCGGCTATTAGCTCTTCTGGGCTCCAAAGAAGGATTTCTCCGGACCCGGCGGTCAACACAAGATATACGATTAGTGACCATAGGAATGCTGTTACAAAAGACATTGTCCCACCTCAACTCCAATAGCTCATCATACCTAACATCTCTCAGACCTTTGTTAGACATTTATGAAGTCATGTCATATCATAGACAGGATTCTTCTCTTCTAGAGCTTATTACAGCATATACGAAACAGTTTTTATGTAAGGCTTACCAGTATAAATTAATTACATACAAACTAAAATTAATTGCTGTTAGATTCGCTAAGATGCTGGGGGGATTAAAGTAAAACAAAAGGGGATAATAAAAAACATATTGGGAGGAAGCTATACAAATTACATTAAAAGGTGTCAAAGATGTTTAATGAACTTAGAAGGGTTTCAAAAGAATTTCTTCATGAGATCACAACAGTCTTGAAAAGTCTAAGGAGAAAGATTCTTGTGATGCATTTTTGTGGAACACATCAGTATACTATCGTAAAGAATGGAATTGACGATTTTCTTGCACAATATGGGATAGAAGTTAGAGAAGGACCAGGTTGTCCTGTTTGTGTTACAACTACCAAGGAAATAGAAATGGGAATAAAACTAGCTAGAGAAGGCATTACAGTAACGACGTTCGGAGATCTAATGAAAGTGCCTGGACATACAGATTCCTTAAATACAGTCAAAGGTAAGGTTAGAGTTGTTTATAGTATTGAGGATTCTATCAAATACGCAAAGGAGCATAAAAACGAAGACGTTGTTTTTTTAGCTGTTGGGTTTGAGACTACCATGCCATCTACGGCTGTTCAAATTTTGGAGGGTATGCCAGAAAACCACTATGTTTTATCATTACATAAATTCACTCCACCTGCTTTGGACGCGGTTCTTCGTTCAGGGGAAGTTAAATTAGATGGCATAATTCTTCCAGGCCATGTGTCTACAGTGATAGGCGTTAAACCTTGGAGGAAATATGCTAAAAAGTATAAAATACCAATGGTAGTTGCAGGATTCGAACCAATAGATGTTTTAGTAGGAATAAAACTCCTTGTTGACCTTATTATGGAAGAATCGTACGAGGTTGTAAACGAATATGTGAGATCAGTAAGGGAAGAGGGGAATATAACAGCCCAAGAGACCATAAATAAGGCATTTGATATCGTAGATGGTGAATGGAGAGGATTTGGAAAAATAGAAAGAAGTGCAGCAGGAATAAAAAAAGAGTTTGAGGATCATAATGCTCTAAAAGTTTTTGAAGATGTTTTAGAGAATGTTTTAGAAAAAGATTATCCTGAACCTCCTGGATGTAAGTGTGGAGATATAATTAGGGGAGTTGCAGTACCAACAGACTGTCCTCTTTTTGGTAGAGTTTGCACTCCTGAAAATCCTGTAGGACCGTGTATGGTGTCTTCAGAAGGGGCTTGTAGCATTGTGTATAAATATAAAGGAATACAAGGAAAATTTTTAGAGAAGAGCTAACATATCCTTGGTAGAGGATCCCCCGCAGGTCTGTCTATAATTCTTTTACTCCCTAGCAGAGTATTCATGACTACATATTTATGATTATCAACAACCTCTCCAATAATTTCGGCATTTTTACCGTTTTTTGTCTTCTTAATTGCTTGTAAGACGTCTTCTGCATATTCTTTGTCCACAGCTATAATAAATTTTCCTTCATTACCCAATTCTAGTGGGTCAATTCCTAGAAATTCACAGGCTGACATTACGGATTCTCTTATTGGGACTCTTTCTTCGTACACTTCTATTCCATATCCGCTTTTGAGAGACCACTCGTTAAGGGCCTCTGCAACACCACCTCTAGTAGGATCTTTTATGCTGACGATGCCCCCAACCCTGATTGCAGCTTCGTATACATCTACGAGGGGTGCAACATCACTTTGAACATCCACCTCAAAACTAAGATCGCCTCGCGCACTG
>CBEVQP010000009.1:0-17461 GCA_965552035.1 uncultured Thermoplasmata archaeon
AGATCTTTGTCATAGCTTCCATAAGCAGTAATAATGTCGTATGTAATTGTATTTGGGACTTCATACAAAAGACCGTAGCACTCTTTTAACTCATTGTCTATATATAGCTTTAAGATGGGTGCTGTTTTCTCTCCAGAGGAATAATAGACGTGAATATTGAGTCTTATCTTATCCCACAAAATTGTCTGTTCGTCCGGATTTTTCGTGTATAAGACAAACTCATAGCTCGGATTCTCGGAAGTTAATACTATGTCTTCCTCCAACATTTCTTTAGTGGGCTGCGTCCTGAGCTCTATAATATTGTATCCGTAGGTTGCCCCTCCACCATCTGGAAGAGGAGCGTCATATAGTGGCTGATTTACTTTTAGAGATATTGCAGTACCTACGTCAATTTTTTCTTCACACAACCTTTTACTTACAGCCTCAATATATCGCTCGCTATATTTCAGAATTCTTAAATAATCTAGGAGTCTTGGAGGATATTTCGCCTCAAAAGTTTCTTGCATAGACTTATAATCAACAGCATTGAGCATCCATAACTCGCCTGTTCTCCAGTACATGGGACCTCCCGGTCTATCTAAAAACACGTATATGATGCCTAAAGAGAGTCCCTCCTCTTTGGAAATTATTTCTAATTCTCGAACGCCTAGTGCTCCCCTTGCAAACTCCGGCGGATTCTTATAAGGATCTGTCCAGATGGGCATAGTCTGTGGAAGTTTTATTTCTATAATCGTATCCTTTGAGATTTCCTTAGGAATTACATACGTTCTTGTAATGTTGTTCTCTATAACTCGCTCATATATTCTCAAGGGCAATATTTCCCAACCGTTATACCGAGAGTACGCTGCAAATATTATGCAACTTGGATTTTGACCCACTAAAAACGGGATTTCTGATGCTTTAATTTTAATAATTCTTCCGCTTAAATAAAGATCATAATATGTTCGAGGATTTGCAACGTTCAACCTTAAATCACGGATGACTTCGCTAATGACTTCGTTTATATTGATTTTACCATGATAAAATCTTATCGGCGAGTCATAACCCGGTAAGGACAATAAACCTGGCATTAAAATAAAAATAGTAGCTACTATCCCAAATACTACGTTCTTCCTACACGCCCCCGTTGGCATATTTCCCACACCTTTCCAAGCCTTAATTTATTTTTGGTCAAACTGCGTATTTATTTTTTTTTAACAAAAAAGTGTCAAAATTGAGGATATATTATCCCACTTGAAGGCTTAACTAGATAATATCCCGCCTTCCATGAAAATTTCTCCGAATATTTTTCGTAGATCTTTTGTGCTATTTCCTTAGAGCGATCTAAATCTGCTATAATTATAGCAGATCCTCCAAAACCAGCCCCAGTAAGTCTGGCGCCATATGCGCCCAATCTTTCGGACTCTTCTACTATGAAGTCTAATTCGGGACAGCTTACCCCATAATTTTCTGCAAGGTCCCAATGGGCCTCGAAAAGTATTTTCCCAAAGAGCTCAATATTGTTCTCTTTTAGTGCATCCCTAGCTTTGACTACGCGTTCATTTTCTCTTATTATGTAACTAAATCTCTTCACAAAGAGCTTATTTTCGATCTTTGTCAAATCTTCCAACGTAATCTCTTTTGATGAGTGTTTCCCTAGTATTTTCAATACTTTTTCCACGATTTCTCTTCTCTGAGAATATTCCGACGATGCGAGCTCTCTTTTTATGCCAGTATAGAAAACTATTATCCCAATATCCTTCGGAAATGATATATACTCATAGTCAAGGGTTTCAGTATCTAAAAATATCGCGTATCCTTCTTTTCCGAACGCTATCGAAAACTGATCCAAAATACCACAAGGTACTCCCACAAATTCATTTTCTGCCTTCTTTGCTAACAAAGCCATTCTAAGCCTATCTAAGCCTAGATTTAAAGCTTTGTTTAAAAATGCTATAATTGCCATTTCAAAACTCGCGGAAGAGCTTAATCCAGAACCTATTGGAAGGTTTCCACCTATAGTTCCCTTAATACCTTTTAAAGAAAATCCCTCATCTATAAGAACCCTATAAATCCCCTTTACGTAATCTATCCAAGAGCCTTCTCTTTCAAAATTTTTTATCAAGAACTTTTTCGTTTCATTATAGGCCTTAGAGTATAGCTCTACTTCGTCATCCTGAACTTCAGCGTCAAGTTCTGTATACAGATTTATAGCTATGGGCATTACATAGCCATAAGAGTAATCGGTGTGTTCTCCTATGAGGTTTATTCTGCCCGATGACAATACCTTCATGTGGACACCTTCTTGGCTCCTCCGACAATATGTAGAATTATTAAAATGGGTTAAAATATGGGTTGCATCAGAAATTTTATTAAAAATAAAAAGAGTGGCTCTAAAAATAAATAACGCCTATTACATCATAATTATCAGGGAACATCTGCCTAGGAGGTTTTATCGAAATGATAAACTTTCCAAACAGCTTTCTTTTTGGCACAGCAACATCTGCACACCAAATTGAAGGCAATAACGTAAATTCTGACTGGTATTATTTCGAAGAGATTGGAAGGTTGCCATTTAAATCAGGCCTTGCGTGTAATCACTGGAACAGGATGGAAGAAGACGTTAACTTAATGAAAGGGTTTGGCTACAACGCATATAGGTTTTCCATAGAATGGGCTAGGATATTTCCTAATGAAGATAAAATAGACCGAGAAGTAATAGATAAATACAAAACACTAGAAAACTTGCTCTTAGAAAATGACATTACGCCCTTTGCAACACTTCATCACTTCACGCTCCCTAAATGGTTTTTAGACCTTGGGGGCTTTGAAAAAGAAGAGAACTTGAAATACTGGAAGAAATATGTAGAAATTATCCCCGAAATTCTGGAAAATACCAAAAACATCATGACAATAAATGAACCCATCGTATACGTCGTGGCATCATATCTTATCGGTGACTGGCCTCCTTTTAAGAAGAGTATTAAATCGGCATTTAACGTAGCAAAGGGATTGTTGGAAGCGCACGCATACGCGTATGATTACTTAAAGGACCATGGATACTCTGTCGGCATAGTAAAAAATGTCCCGAGGTTTGTTCCAGGGAGCGATAAAAGTAGAGACAAGAAAGCAAGGGACAGAATCGACTTTCTATTTAACTGGGCGTTTTTAAGTGCTCTGTTCTCCGGCAAGTTAGAATTTCTTGGTAAAAAAGCCGATGTCACCCCAAGCAACGCGGACTTTATAGGTCTGAACTATTACAACATATTCAAGGTCTGGCACTCTTGGAATCCCCTGAAATTATATTTCCGATATGAAGACGCGGGGATTTCAAAGAGAACACAAATGGGCTGGTCTGTATATCCCCGAGGCATATACGAATCCCTTAAGGATCTTCACGAGCGGTATAGCAAGCCACTATACGTAAGCGAAAACGGAATAGCGACTTTGGATGACGAGTGGAGGAAGGAATACATCGTGAGACATCTCCAATATGTACATAGGGCCCTAAAAGAAGGCATAGATGTTCGCGGATATTTCTATTGGTCCCTCATGGATAACTTCGAGTGGGACAAGGGCTTTAGGCCAAGGTTCGGCCTAGTAGAAATTAACTACGAGACTTTTGAGAGAATCCCTAGAGAAAGCGCATATCTATATGGAGAAATAGCGAGGAACAAGGCAATAAAAGATGACGTCCTAGAAAAATATGGAATAAAAGAAATTAGCTGACCTTATGCCTTTTCTAAAAGTTTTCTTGCCCTCTCTTCTAATATCTTGTCCAAAGCCTCTTTATCCCTCGGATACCACTCCACGAGCCAGATCCAAGTCGCCGCACACGGTATCCAGAAGAGGGATCCAAATACCATCGTCCACATGTACGCTGAAGGTTCGCTATAGCCCATAGAGATTAACATTTCGATAAAAATGCCTCCCAAAACAGGCCCTATGGCCTTGCCTATGTTGTCCATGATGTTGAAGACCCCAAAGACAGTTCCTCTGTCATCCGGAAGGTTCACCTGCGATATTATTGCCCTTACGTTAGGTCCAGCGTAGGATATGAGTTGTATAAGCACGAAGGCATATACGGCTATGAAAATCCAATCCTTTATTGTAAGCTCGCTCGGAATTGGATACAATATTATGCCTATTGTCGCAAGCATTCCTATGAATATCGCCAGACCCGTCAATATCGCTCTCCCGCCTTTCCTCTTGTTCTCAAATACGTCTCCCAGTATGCCACCTATTAAACTTCCTATAACGGAGGCAACACCTAAAATTAAAAGCACAAACGTAGCAGACATCTTGTCAAGACCTCTTGTGACCTGTAAGAACGATACTAGCCAATACACCAAAACTCCCCAAGGTACTGTGCCTAGTATGCCCTGAATAAATATTAGGACGTTCGTGCGCGTCGTAAACGACTTCTTCACTGCATCCCAGGAAAGTCTATACGTATACTCTAAGCCTTTCTCATAGAGCTTTTCTAGCGCTCTATCACCTTCTCCCTTCTTTGGCTCCTCTGCAACTATATAGAAGAGCGGTGCAAGGAAGAAGTTAGGCACGGAGACCATTATGAATGGAGGACGCCATGACGGAATTATTCCTGCGAGGATCATTCCCAATAGCGTTCCGAAGCCAAAGGCAGTTTCTATAAACCCATAACCCTTTCCACGAGCCTCCGTCTTAAAGTAGTCTGCAATTAGCGAGTATCCTATTGGAATAATTGATCCTATTCCTATGCCCGTAAAGGTGCGTATGAGTAATAGCTGCCAATAGCTCGTAACAAAGGCTGTGAGAAAACAGGGGATCTCGCCTAGCAGTACTCCTATTAATAAGAGCTTTTTCCTAGTGTGGATATCTACGAGAAATCCCCAAAGTACTGTTATTAAAGCACTTGTGGCAACGAAGACCGAGGAGACAAATCCCATCTGCGACTCCGATATGCCGAATTCCTGCATTATGATCTGATAGTTCGGCGCAAGGAGGTTCTGATCAGCCATAAAGAATACTGCTATGAGTATTAATAAAACGATAGAGACTTTACGTCTTAGACTTCCCATAGCGCCTCCACCACTCATAAATTGCCTTAAAAGCGTCTAATTTCCTCTCAGCTAAAGGCTCCCAACCTCGAGCATCACTATTCTCTGCGAGGAACGCAATATCCTCTTCCATAAAATAAGAGAGCATATTTAATCTGAGATTGTCTGGATCTAGGAGCCATATGAATAGGGACTTGTCTGGAGCCCAAGAAGACGTCTTAAGATATTTCTTTATGCCAGAAGAAGGCAGATCTTTCGGTAAGATGATGTCCTTGTTCAGCTCCTTAATGAGTTCTATGAGCTTTTTAACATCGAGCAGTTTATCTGCGATAGGCCTATAGCCGAAGAATTCTATATCGGAGCCGTACAACAAGACGTTGTCTATGTTCTCAAGCACCTTTAATGCTCTCTTCTTGCTCATCAATGGAAACGATCCTGAATAAAGCCATACAATGATATTTATGGGAACCCATACGGGTATCGCGTCTATTTCATCGACGCCCTCTACCATAACCTTCCCTTTAATCACTCCTTTTATAGCATTTCTCAGCTCTCGAAGCCCTATGAGGTAGTTTAAGTATATGGGCCTTTTTCCTTGTTGGGCCTTTAAAAGATGAGGATATTCCTTTCTGGGCCTTTTCAAATAAAAATTCGGAATTTCTGAAAATTTTAATGCTTCTCCGTCCACGAAGACGTTTTTATAGCCATATTCCTTTAATATTGCTGGCAAAATAGGGTCATAAGCAAGCTCCGGGGGCCAAAACGTCTTAGGAGCCATACCAAATATCTCTTCCTTTACTTTCTTATCTTTCTCTATTTGCCTTTCAACACGATTTAGGGGCAAAAGCGGCAAAATTGCATGGGTATATGCGCATCCAGTAATCTCTATTAGCCCAGAAGATATTCCTTCTTCTATCATTTTTACAGTCTTTTTTGGCAACATTTCTAAGGAAAATCCAGGAATATTGAATCCAAACGGAATTTCTGCCCTTAGAAGGGCTTCTATTGTGGGTTCATAGCTTTTCTCTACGACCTTATTAATCTCGTTCTTTGGGATCTCCGCATATTGCAAGTTTGCGTGCATGAGGATTGAGATCATGAGATCACCCACGTAAGCATTTTTCTCTTTGGAAAAATTCCTTTATAAATCTCATCCGAAAATCTGTGTGATCTATAGGTGTAGATATCACGCTCTCTTTAGAAATGATTAGAGCCGTTCATCAGAAACTCAATAACATTTAATACTAAAGACGCTCTATAATATCACTAGGGGGCATGGAGGTGGTATCCTATGCCCTGTCCCTTTTATGTTAAGAATTCTCCTATAGGAGAGCATTGTGCATTGACGAACGCATTGTGCACTGAAGATTGGGCAAATAATTTCGAATGGTGTCCAATTTATCGAAGATGGCTTGAAAAGCAAAAAAGATCGTCCTATTAGAGAATACATAGGGAGTCTTTTATATGAATAAGTGGTTATGTTTGTGGATCGTGACCGTCTATTTTGATGGTTATCGTAATTAATTATAGTTGAGGGCATTTGAATGCAAGCTGTTGAGTTAAAGGGCTATGGTAAAATTGGCGTTGGTAGGTATAAGTTACTGAACTACTTTATCGAAATAACCGATTTCAACGGTAAGGGAGTTAAGTATACTCGATCAGAAAATGGATCTATTTTGGCTGATTCGCTCGTCATCGGATCACATGATGTAACTATCGTGCCCATGTACCCTGTCCTTGTTCCTAAGAGGACTACGGAATACGTACTTGCTGAGTTGAATAAGAGAGTTGATATTGCTCCGAGTACGAATACAGAGTTCTATGTACAGGTTCCCGTTGACATTGCTGTGTACGCATATAGAGGTAAAAATTTCACCATAGTTGATCTCATTCCCGGATATAATCCTAAGTACACGCTATATGGTAACCCTAACGAGGGAATCATAGCTAGATACATAAAAACGGGGATTCATGATCGTGAGCCTAAGGCCGAAATTGGAAAGGCCATAGCACTTGTGCGAGTTCGTAATAAAACGCGCGAATGGGTAGCGCTGACCAAAGTACTCTTGCACTCCGGCAACCTTAGGCTATATTACGAAGAGGGTTCTTGGAGGGCTTGTGTGCAGGAGTTGAACGTAGCTATTGATTCAAAGTCAACAGCTAGTGTAACATATGGAGAAGTGACTTGTAGGGATGTAAAACCCGTAGATGATCCTCCTGGCTTAAGGCCTCCTCGTATAGTCTATAAAACGAACATGCTCTGGGGGATCTAATAATGGTAGATCTAAGTAATATAACTGAAGGATTTTCATGGTTTGCAAGCGTTAATTGGCTTCAGATATTTATCGCAATAGTTATTCTCATATTAGGCGTTTTCATTGCATACCTCGTCAGAAAGCTATTCTATAGGACGCTCATAAAATTCGTTCCGAAGACGATAGCTTATAACACAGCTCGGTTAATATATTACGCATTAGTCATAATATTTGCCATCTCCGCGCTGGGAACTCTTGGAATAGATCTTACTGCCTTGATAATTGCCGGTGGTATTATAGGCATCATACTTGGTTTTGCTCTGCAGAGCGTTACGGCAAATCTTGTTTCCGGCCTATTCCTTTATTGGGAGAGGCCTTTGAAACCAGGAGATGTAGTCGATATTGACGGACACGTTGGCGTTGTCCTCGATATATCGATTATGTCTACAAGGATAAGAGGATTCGATGGCATCCTTATACGCGTTCCTAACGAAAAGGTCTTCAATACTGTAATCAAAAATATAGGGGCTAATGTCGCCCGAAGACTAGAGTTTATTGTTGGCATAGCCTATAAAGAGGATGCTGAGAAGGCCGTTGATGTAATAACGAAGGTCGTTAATGAACATCCATTTGTGCTTGTACATCCAGAACCAGAAGTTTTTGTAAGTAACCTGGGAAATAGCAGCGTCGATATAACTGTGCGCGTATGGACTCCGACTAGCGAATGGATGAGCGTACGTAAGGAGTTACTGTGGAGACTAAAGAAGGCCATTACTGAGGCTGGCATAGAGATTCCGTTTCCGCAGAGCGATGTCTGGTTTAGATCTCCTCTCGAGGTACGTATCAAAGATGTTGACGAAAAGAAATAGAGGATGTCTTGAAAAGCGTAGGACAAATGTTGCACTTTCTGGGATCAATTTCGGGATCTAAAGATTCATGAAACGCGCATATATATCTGTGTGAAAGCGCATAGATAGCGATTTCTAAGATTTCTCTTTGTAGCTCGTAGTTGTCTAATTTTCTTTGAGAGATTTTATCAGCGAGCCTCTTTGTCATGTCTTTTATGTCGGAAAATTCCGAGAGGTCTATATACACGCCACGCTCCATTGAAAGGTAACGGGAGACTGCGGAGCGAGATATTTTCATCCTTTCTGCTATTTCTTTTTGTGATAATCCTGTCTCGTTTAGCTCCAATACAAGCATTCTTTTTATGGAAGGTATCAAGTACCTATAGCCAATTTCGAAAATATCCATGCTCAAAGCACCATGATCTTCTTCATGATTTCATCGGGGTTTTTGATTACCTCTGTAAGGTCTTCTACGATTTCCAAGACTCCTAACATCTCTCCACGCTTGTTTTTCACTGCAACTATCAGAACCCTTATGATTCTATCTCCTATTCTTGTCCAGAATTCTTTATAATCCTCTTTCCCTTCTCTCAGTTCCTTTATTACGTTCATGACGAAGTTTTCAAGCCTCGGAGGATGACAGAATCCTACTCTGCGCCCTACGATGGTTTTCGTCCTAACGAAGCCCCCTGAGATTCTGCTCTCCGTATAAAACTTTACGCGAGCATCGTTGTTCGCATATGTAATCTCCAAAGGCAAAGAGCTAAACACAGCTTCTATCTCTTCTTTGCTCAGGAATCCCGTGCTTAACTCTATATCGCCTTCTTTCTTTATTTCGTATCTGTCCGGCTCTATGCTCCTTAACGTTGCTTTAAATTCTTCTGGAAGTTTCTTAATCTGTTCCTCAGAGATTTTTGTGTCTTTCAATTCATATGGCATGATAGGCTTAGCTTTCGGCTTCCACTCATCCTTAACCTCTACGATATAGCCTATATCCATTGCTATTTCATGTATCGCTGCCCATTCACCCTCAGAAAGCAATGCCCAAGCAGCGGGATATAATATCTTGTTCTCTCTAAATATTAACTCCAAGGTCTCGTTCGCTATGTTCTTCATTTTGTCTGCGAATTTCTTAACGTATTTGCTGGGATCTTCTTGCGCCTTTAAAAACAGCTGATACAGCTCTCTTAGTCCAACAATTATCTTGTCTTCTCTTCCCCAGAGGACTCGTGGGACTGCTATTACTCCCCTACGCTCTAAATACGGAAAAACGAGCATCTGTACTTTCCTATAGTGAAGCCTTATTTTCCTTAGTTCTCCCAAGATTTTATGGATCTCTTTCATAATGCCCTTTATCTTTTCCATATCCGACTCTTTTTCGATAAAATTGGCATATAGATTCAAAGCCTCCGCCTGCTTTAATATATATTCGTTCTCCCTCATCAGAAGATCTATGGGGTGTCCTCGTGGTACATCGCTAAGTTCTCTTGACTCCAGAAAGTCCCTAAAGAGCTCCACGTGGAGGTCGCAGAGCCTTAATATTTCTGATATTTCCATGCCTTCCTTTATGAGCTCTTGTTCAATTATAGGGATTTCAAAGGGAGATATTTTTGATAATATGTCCTTAAACTCCTCTTTTAATGTTTTAACGTCTTTTCCTTCGTGTAGTGCTCTTATAATCTTCTTCACAATTTCTATTTTTTCATTCATTTCTATATTTGACACATGTCACACCTCAAAAAATAGATCTAATTTCACGTATTACTACTTTGTTATACATAAATGGTTAAACAATAATAAAGGATAGGGTATCTTAGAAATTTTCTTTTATTCTGCGCGCTATCGCATCGCCTATTTCGTATGTCTTGCTATTCCCGCCTATGTCAATAGGCCTAACTTTATCCTTAACAAGAACGTCTTCTATTGCTTTTATTATCGCATCATGGGCTTCCTGGTGACCGAGCTCTCTTAACATAAGGGCGCCACTCCATATTGCTGCGATTGGATTTGCAACATTCTTGCCCTTATATTTAGGTGCAGATCCGTGAATAGGTTCAAACATGCTTATACCACTCGGGTTTATGTTTGCACCTGGTGCAAATCCCATTCCGCCGGAGATCGCTGCACCAAGATCTGTTAGAACATCGCCTATAAAGTTTGGAGTGACCATAACTTCGAAATTCTCTGGTTTCCTTACGAACCACATTGCGGCGGCATCGGCAAGTATGCACTCCTTTTGTATGTCGGGATATTTTTCCCCTATTTCTAAGAATTTTGAGCGCCAGTAACCATATATGTAGCCCATAGCGTTCATTTTGTCTACGCTAGTCACCTTTTTCTTCCCTAACTCTTTCGCGAGATCAAACGTGTACTTAAAAACACGTTCACATCCTTCTTTTGAGACTAAACCTAACTGAAAAGCTATTTCATCCGCATCACTTTCGACGTCAAGATCAAACTTTAGTTCATAAATTCTTCTCCAAAGATCTAATTTAATAGAGTTTTTTCCTTTTTTGGCATGTCCTCCTAGCCCGACATAGAACTCTTCTGTATTTTCTCGGATCACGACAAAGTCTATTTCGTTTGAGCCTTTATTTACGAGCGGGCTAGGTACTCCATTAAGAAGCTTTACTGGTCTAAGATTTACATATTGATCAAAATAGAACCTTATTTTGAGAAGGATTCCGTGGAGAGATAGGGTATCATTAACTTCAGGATGTCCTATTGCTCCCAGATATATTGCGTCTGCCCATTTTTCCCATTCTTTAAGGTCTTCGTCAGGAAGTAGGACTCCTGTCTTCAGGTAATATTCCGCTCCATATGGATATGTCTCCCATTCGAATTCTATTCCAAAAACTTCGCTAGTTGCCTCTAGAACCTTAACTCCCTCCGATATTACTTCCGGGCCTATTCCGTCTCCAGGTATAAGTACAATTTTGTACCTAGGCACAAGTCCTCACCTAAAAAAGAAGTTTTCCAAAAAAAAAGTTAAAATGGAAAAGAAGATCACTCCTTGTGCCATACGTAGGTAGCAAAAATTACGAACAACATCTCTATGACAGTAGCAACAATTACTACCCAAGTCCATAATGGAATGTTGAAGGCGGAAGGAACGTTCCAGCTTTCTGGAGCATACCATGGCACCATAATCGCAAATATGAGTACAAGGCCGGCCCAGAATGTCTTTGAATAAACAGGAAGTCTGTATTTCTGTTCTCCAGTTTCAGTAGCTTCTATTGAAACGTATTTCAGGATCTCCCTTGCCCTCTTTACTTCATCGTCTTCACCCATAGCATAACTTCCAACAAACACAATTGCACAGTTGACTAGGAAGCCTATGATACCAGCATGGATTCCATACACCTTAGAATACCCTGCCAGAGTAAGGACTACCGCGAGTACACCACCAACGATCATTCCGGCGATCACTGGTTTCTTCTTAACTCTCGGAAGATAAAGGCCAAAGATAAGTGCTGGGGTTGCTTGAAGTAGCAACTCGAACTTTATCTCCGTCCAGCGCCAGATTGTAAGAGTAGGCTTAAATGCAATTACAAGTGCCAGAGCTAACAAAAGACCCACAATAACTCTGCTTGCATTGATCACTTTGGCATCCGGAGCTTTAGGGTTAATAAACCTTCTATAAAGGTCTTTTGCTAATGCCATGGAAAGTACCATTACAGTTGCTGCAGCTGTTGAAAGTGTTGCCATGACCACACCCAAGCCTATTATCGAAGCTATGGTATCTCCCTGTGGATGGGTTAGGGAAAGCGCTCCCATCAGATATGGTACTAGTTTATCTGATTGGACTTTCCCGAGATCGGGGAAATATCCCGTACCAAACATACCTACAAGCCATAGAGTAAAAGCCGCAAAGAAGAATATTGGGGCTTTGATTCTAAATGCTCTTCTTAAGTTCTCCGCATCTTTTACTCCCAAATAGTATTGTAAAATGTGTATGTATGTTGGTAGACCAAGCAATACGAGTATAATTGTACTATACCATGTGATCATTACTTTAGACGAGGGAATCATTAGTTTCTGTGGAGCAACCTGCCAGGTTACCTCTAGGCTTTGAGTAAGGCCACCGAGAAGTCCTATGAGGATAAGCATGAAACACAAGGATAATATCATCAAAAGGCCTTGGACGGCTGCTGTGAGTGCTGTTCCTCTAAACCCTCCTACGACAACATAGATAAATATCACTAATGCGAAGAGAATAATAACCGCTTGATATGGTACAACGCCGCCGGATGCAACTTCTCCCAGATAGCCCATTGCAAAGAACTGCTCAGTAAACTGCACGAATGTACCCCACATCATGAAGATAAGCGCTAGAAGGGCTACTAGTTTAGAGTTAAACCTGTGCTCTAAGAAGTCAATTGGCGATATATATCCCCACTTTTTACCTAAGTTAATGAGGGCTGGGGCCACTAGCAAGGCTCCTATCAACGCCGCTATCATAAACTGCGGATACACTAAAAACCATGCACCCGCTCTATACGACTTTGCAGCGTAACCAAGGAAGGAGTTTCCACTATATGCGTCGGCAAACAGCGCAAGTCCTAGAATTATAAAACCCAAAGTCTTACTGGCTACGAAGAAGTCTTTTATAGTAACGCCTATCCTTTTCTTATAGGAATACCATCCTAGGTATACCATCAGGCCTAGCCCTAACACCACAACCAGTAGGATTTTCCAACCCAAAGAAACCATTTGGGGCTCCAAAAATCTCACCTCCCATCTTTTTTACTTAAATAAGACCTGACAAAATTGACCAAACCGCCACTATTTATCAAATTCTCTAAAAATTCTGGATAAGGCTCAAAATAGAAAACATTATTTGTCGTTAGGTCGCGAATAACCCCACTTTTTGTGTCTATTTCAATTTCAGATCCATCCTGCACCTTTTCTGAAAAATCTTTAGAGATAAATATTGGTAGGCCTATATTTATTGCATTTCTAAAAAATATTCTAGCAAATGACTTTGCTATCACGGCAGAGACGCCAGCTGCTTTCAAGACTCTTGGTGCCTGTTCCCTTGACGATCCACAACCGAAATTCTCTCCAGCAACTATTATTGTTCCTTCTTTTACCTTTTTTGCAACCTCTTTGCCCAAATCCTCAAATATGTGTTTCTTGAGCTCATTAAAGTCAGTAATTTGAAGATATCTTCCCGGAATTATTAGATCCGTATCAATGTTGTCTCCTAACTTTAACACTTTCCCTCTAATAATCATTTAGATCCACCTCCACAGATCTTCAGATATCATACGGTGACGCCAAATATCCTAAGACTGCGCTAGCTGCTGCAACTGCTGGGGACGCTAGGATTACTTTAGCATCCTTTGAGCCCATCCTTCCTATAAAGTTTCTGTTTGTAGTACTTACAGCCACTTCTCCGGGAGCTAGTACTCCTAAATGTCCTCCAAAACAAGGACCACAAGATGGTGGGGCTATAGTGGCACCCGCATCTAATAGCGTTTTTATTATACCGCTCTCAAGAGCTCTCCTGTAAACCCTCACAGAACCTGGAAAAACGAGAAGCCTAACACCAGGATGGACTCTTCTTCCCTGAAGAATTTCTGCGGCAATCTTCAGATCCTCATATCTGCCGTTGGTACACGATCCTATGACTACTTGATCTACCCTAATTTCTTCTTTTATTTCATCAATGAATTTGGTGTTCCCTGGTGAGTGAGGAAGTGCTACTACAGGCCTCAACTCAGAGAGGTTAACGTTTATTTCACAGCAATATTTGGCATCTTCGTCGCTCTCATATGGGGTGTAATCCTTGCTAACTCTCCCTCTCAAGTACTCTTCTGTCTTCTTATCGTAAGGGAATATACCCGCCTTAGCCCCGGCTTCTATAGCCATATTGCTTATAGTAAACCTGTCATCGATTGATAGGCTCGCGATGCCATCGCCTGAAAACTCCAAAACTTTGTAATTAGCACCAGAAACGCCAATAAGGCCTATTATATACAGTATTACGTCTTTCCCTGTAATCCATTTTCCTTTCCTTCCACTAAGGTTTACTTTAATAGTTTCTGGCACTCTAAGCCAAACTTTTCCTAAGGCCATTACAGCAGCAAGATCTGTAGATCCTATTCCTGTGGCAAAGGCATTTAGTGCCCCATAAGTTGTCGTATGAGAGTCTGCTCCTACGACAAGATCTCCTGGAGCAACAAGACCTAGCTCTGGAATTATCACATGTTCTATGCCAACACCCTCAAACAGTAAAACTCCGAACTTTTCAGCGAATTCTCTCATTCTTTTATTGTTTAATGCTGAACTTATATCCTTCGCTGGAAAATAGTGATCTATGACAATTCCAACTTTATTTGGATCAAATACTTCAGATGCTTCTATTTCATCTAGGAACACTCTCATGGCTACTGGGAATGTTATATCCTCTCCGAACGCAAAGTCAACATTAGCAAGAACGAATTCTCCTGGCTTAACATAATCTTTTTCGGCGTGTTTGGCTATTATTTTTTCAGCAATGGTCATACCACACAACTTTCTTCACCTCTTAAAAATTAATACTCAACAAGAGCCTCTCGGAAATGGCTTCTCCCAAGAAATATTTATGCCCAAAACCTTTTCGACGTGTTTTAATATCTCATATGCCTCAGAAAATGTCAAAGTAGTATTTTTTGGCTCTCTATGGACTATAACAGTAATCCTGCCCTCCATGACTGGATCTCTCATTATTGTGACGTTCCTGCCTTTTATCTCAATGTCACGAGTTACTTTAACGTCTCTTTTGCTTGGATCAAATAGTTCTCTCATAATTTCACTTTTATAATCCTCTGAAAAATCGAAAACGTTTTTAGAGTGTACTATAATCTCTTTAGGAGCATCCGGATGGCAATAATATTTTAATCTCTCTATAAGCTTCTTGTCGAGCATTTTAAAGTATAGTTCTGAGTTTTCCATCTAATTATTCCTCCCTCACACGATTTTTGGTTCCTCGCCTCCGTACTTTTCCTTAAGTATTCTTTCAGGCAAGTATTTTTGCTCCATCTTACGAATGTTCTCAATGCCAACTATCTCTGCAAATTCAGGAAATGTTATCAGCCGATCAAGATACGACATCGCCGAGCCTTTTTCTTTTAGTATAGAAAGCGTATCAGACATGGCTTTTGCTGCAGAATACAAGGCCGTTAGAGGGAATATTACGATCTTAAAGCCTAACTTTTCTGCTTCTTCTACGGATACGAGTGGTGTTCTGCCTCCTTCAATTAGATTGAGCATTAAAGGTGCTTTAACCTCCTTAACAGCCCTTTCCATCTGTTCGATGTTTTCAAAGGCTTCTATGAAAATAAAATCAGCACCAGCCTCCCTATAAGCCTCTGCCCTTTCTATGGCATCATCTATGCCCTTTACTGCAATAGCATCCGTTCTAGCCCCAATAACAAAGTCAGGGTCCTCCTCATCTCTTGCATCAACTGCAGCCATGATTTTTCCTACCATCTCATCCTTCTCGATAATCTGCTTTCCAAACATGTGACCACATCTTTTAGGCCATACTTGATCCTCAATGAAGAGTCCCGCGGCTCCCGCCCAGATATACTCTTTTACGGTTCTGTATACGTTCACGGCATTTCCATATCCAGTGTCGGCATCGCCAATCACAGGAATGCTAACGGCCCTTGCAATACTTTTCACTCTGTCACACATCTCCCTAAACGAGACGAGTCCTACGTCTGGTAGGCCCAACAACGATGCCGCAGTTCCATACCCCGTGTGTATTATTGCCTTAAATCCTTGCATCTCTATTATTCTCGCAGAAAGCGCATCATAAGCTCCTGGCATCACTATAACTCCGGGTTCTTTTAGCATTTTTCTGAACATACTCGATTTCTTCATATGATAACCACCTTATATCCCAGATCTTTCAGTTTATCACTAATTCGTTTTGGTATGATGCTATAAGAGGATTTCTCCTAACATAGTACCATAGTTTACTTGAACATGGTCGGAAAAACATTTATATATGAAAACCGACCAGATATCTTATTATAATGGCCCTAGAAAAGCTAAAGGGAGTCATAAGCTGAGAAATTGCAACAATGATTTATAAATCAATTTTTAAAGCTTAAAAAACTAAGGTTTGGTGTTATATAATGAAGAAAAAGAAGAAAGGAATATCTGGAGTCCTTTGCGTACATCATGAAGGGGATGTTCTGTGTGAATATACTCGTAAATATCTAGACGTAACGATAAGGGTTCCATTCATAATTGGCTATGATCTAAGTTACTTTACTGCCGAAATTTATGGTTCACAGAACAAAAATTACTTAGACAATTTTTTAAACATGTTAGAAGAGAGTCCGGATGTCAGATTTTATGAAGAACTCGAAAGGACTCCTCATGGCGGTGTAGTATTAATAGGAAAAAGGGCCTATGGTGTTCTTAAGGCCTTATATGAAACAAAGTCTGTTCTGAGGGGAAGTTTTATAATCAAAAATGGTACCAAATACTTTCCGGTTTTAGTTTTTGGGGATCCCAAAGATCTCGAAGAAAAAGTGAAAAAATACGCTCCAAGACGTGCTACTGCTTATTTTAAGGTAAATGAAGACGTACATATAGAGAAGTTGGCTGCCATTGCTCACATAATTAACAAGATTAAAGAGGAGCTAACTCACTCCGAAATAAGGGTTATAATAGCCGCGTATGAGTTGGGATACTTTCGTTGGCCTAGGGTACATGGCTCTGAAGATGTGGCTAAGTATTTAGGAATTTCAAAATCAACATTTTTAGAGCATTTAAGAAAGGGTGAAGAAAAAATAATGAAGATTCTCTACGAGTTCCTCAATATATAACAAACCCCTAAATTGGGTCTTAATTTATTTTAAATACTTTATCCTAACGACTTTGTTTTAAAGAGTGGTAAAATTCATAAAGGCCTGGTTTGTACTAAGCTTTACGTAATAACTCATCGTTAATCCATAGATGAATAATTAACTCTATAACTGCTTCTAACAACTGCTAAAAATTGCCTTTTTACATATAGACATGACAATAAACTAAAATATTACAATTTAAAGATAGAAGACTAAAATTTCTAAAAATAAAAGTGATATCTCTGCAAGGCAGAAGATAACCATGTTTTAAACACACAAGTATGAAACTTGTCAAAGATAAATTCATTTGCGAGGAGTATTAAAAGTGACGTTTGTATTTATACCTTATTTTAAAATATATGCTATAAGTAATCATTTCGTAAATTTTCAATTTCCAATGGAATATTAAGCCATATAAAATAATTTAGTAAAAAATGATGTTGAGACAGTGCTACCTTCTCACATATTCTACGCGCTGAGGTGAAGCCGAT
>CBEVQP010000010.1:0-16724 GCA_965552035.1 uncultured Thermoplasmata archaeon
ATTTTTCCTTAAAATGGGCACAATTATGAGTAAGGGGGTTCCTTCCTCATGCGTCTAGATTGAGTAACACTTATATCCAAGTGGGAAGCTACTATTTTGTTGAGTATAGATGAGCATGCTATACGGGGGTTATTAGTATGTTATACAATGTCAAGATTCCAATCATCGTGCTCAACCTAAAAGCCTATCCTCATGTTTTAGATGCCGATGACGCCCTTAAATACGCTCTAATTGCAGAAGAGGTCTCAGAAGAAAGCGGGGTCTCAATTATTGTTGCACCACCACAATATCATCTCTCATACGTTGCAAAAAACGTGAAAATACCCGTTATCGCACAACACGCAGACCCTATAGAGGCTGGTGCCGCAACAGGTTTCATACCCTTAGAGGCTGTAAAAGGTGCTGGCGCTATTGGATCATTAATAAACCACTCAGAACATCGTCTAAAATTGGCAGATATAAATTATTTAGTTCAAAAAGCCAAAACTCTTGATTTGGTTTCAATTGTCTGTACAGACGTATATGAGACTTCTTTAGCAGCCGCTGCCCTTGAGCCTAACTTTATAGCAATAGAGCCTCCAGAGCTTATTGGAGGCGACGTCTCGGTTACGACAGCTAAACCTGAAATCATAACCCGTGTTGTCGAGGGTGTATCTAATATAAGCGACAAAGTGAGAATACTCACAGGTGCTGGGATCAAAAGAAAAGAAGACGTGAAAAAAGCTATTGAGCTGGGTACTGATGGTGTTCTGCTTGCTTCTGGGTTTGTTAAAGCTAAAGACCCCAAAAGCTTCCTTAGAGATCTAGTAAGTGTTCTATAATACCAGAAATTACCACAAACGTGGTAACAATGGGAATAACCCTTGAAGATTATTCGTTGTCTCTAAAAAATTTTTTGAAAGGGATTATAAAAATCAAAGGCGTATTTTTGGGATTTAATGCTAACATCGACGCTATTGTTTACTTAAAAGATAATCCCGAATTAATAGAGAGCTTATTTGACACGTGTGACGATATACCGGAGAATCTCCCAGAGAGAATACATACGCTTGGGGATCTAAAAAGGTGGTTGATAGAGAGTATAAAAACTGGTAATGCAGCCGAAGTAATAACCTTGAATGCCGCAATTCAGGATTTTTTCTTCAAACACGTAAAGAACTATGAACTGCGCGTTGGAGGTCCTGTAGGCATTATAGGCAACATATTAGCGAGATTTGGGATAAATACTATCATTCACGTTCCAAGTAGAAGTAAAAAACAGATTAACGTTCTTGAAAAGAGTCTCAAAATTATAGAAAATGGTGAAATAAGGAGAATAGTCCCAAGAGAAGACGATAGGGATCTAATTCATTGGATTTTAGAGTATCCTCGAGGATTTTCAATAAATGTCTGCGAAAGTGTTTACTCTGCTCCAAGGGAAAATAGACTTATTGTTTCATATGATGATTTAAACACTAAGTTCTACATAGATCCAGAATACTTAGAAAACATAGATCTTATAGCAAAAAATGTTTCTCATGCCATTATTTCTGGCCATCACTTACTTACACCAGAAATAAACTATCGAGAGGCCTTGAAAAAGGGAGAGATCTTTCTAAAATTGCTAAATGATGCTGGGGTAAAAACCCACACGGAGGTTGCATATACGCTGTACAAAGACGTGAGGAAAGAGATTGTAAGAAGAATTCTTAGCAATGTAAGCAGCATAGGAATGAACGAGGTTGAGCTTTCACTTTTCGTATCTCTATATGATAAATCGCTGGGAGATTCCATATTGACCAATATTGTCCCTGAAAATGTTACTGCAGCACTAACATTACTTCTTGAGAAGACTTCTGCAGATAGAATACAATTTCACACTTATGGGTTATACATAGAAGCCCTAAGGAAAGACGGAAAATACAAAACTACGTGCCCACAATGTCTCATGACGGCCTCGGCATTTGCAGCAATAAAAGCTTATTATGGTGACGTTTTTCCAGAAAAATGTTCTATTCCTAAAAATACATTTATTTACGAAAAGCATTTTCAGCTTGCTAAAGAGATCTCTAATACTGTCTTGGACGATGTTCTTTTTGTGGCTATACCTACGCTAATTGTACCTCATCCAAAATCCACAGTAGGGCTGGGAGACACTATCTCTACTTTTGGGTTCCTGGCCCAGGAGGTGTTTGAATGAAGCTCTTCACATGGCACTTCCACGGATACCAACCAGGAGATGTGCTTTATAGAATCCATGATTCTCCTGAAAGACCCATAAGATTCAAAGAGAGGCGCTCACCAGTATCGTTGGATGTGGAAGGAATCAAATACTCGGGAGAGAATTGGACAAAGCTAATGCTAAAATTATATTCCCAATTTAAAAATCTTGTAGAAAGCATCACAACATTTGATTCAAAAGGCTTCTCAGTAGATGTAGAGCCGCAAACGCTGGACATGCTCGCTCAGCATTATCGTGCTACTTTTAATGAGTTTATAAGAGCTTTTGAGGAGGGGCTCTTTGAGGTTGTATTGACCTTTCCTTTTCACCCTATCGTCCCTCATTATCCTCAAGAGATTGCAAAAGATGTTATGGATATCATGATCTCATTTTATGACCCTCTAGTCTCTGAAAAAACCCCCATAGGAGTTTGGTTTCCGGAGGCTGTTGTCACAATAAGTTCGATAAAACTGTTGTCTGAGCGCGTTGACAAACAGCTCTATATAATTGGAGATGAGATGCAAGTTATAACTTCTAATAAATTGTATTTGTATTCATGCAACAAAATAAAAAATACAAACGTTTTTGGACACTTTAGGGATCGTATTCTTAGTAACGCCTTTTCTTTTGACCTCATGGACGACGTTACAATAGCCTCAGAAATAATAAAAACTAAAGATCCTAAGAAAGAGTTAGACGGTGTCTCTTACCTCCACCTCCTATCAACAGATCTTGAAACGTTATTTTATTCCCCAAAAAGGATTTCTAAATTTGTTAAAATATTAAACAGACTTCTAGAGAGTAACATTAAAGTTAAGTCCGTAGGAGAATTCATAAAAGAGAAATTAAATACGGAAAGCTCTGATGAGTGCAAATCGTGGTACTTGGAGCTTATAGATTGGAGTAGCTGGTCTGGATTCTCTGACGTTGACAATGGACAATCATTAGATAGCAGATGGTTAGGCCTTAGAAGGTCTGATTTCAAAGCATATGCTAAAACAATCAATGGTAAAAAAATATCCCAATTATGGAAGTACGCTTTGCTTTTGCTTCAGAATAATATTCTAGTTCTAATAAGATCCCTCATCGAAAAATTGGGGTTGAGATCGTCCATAACGAGATATTTCGTATTGGCATTTCCTCACTATGCAAGTACTTTATTAGGTCAAAAATTTGTATCGAAGGATTTTGTCTTAAAGAATTACGAGGGGGACGATAACGTCGCTCTCTATGTACTTAGGGGATACTACGAAGCCTTAATGGCAACAAAAAGTTGTCCGAGATTTTGGGAGGTTATGGACACCCGTGTCACATTTCAAGCAGGATCTTTATTGGCATCTGCAATTATCGATGCACATAGAGCGGCTTATATACTTGGAGACTCATATTTTCAAAATCATTTAAAAAATGCGCTTAGTGAGCTATTGGACTTTGAGAAGGCCTACAAAACATATTCATTACACCTGATAGATAGCATAGAAGGTTGGGAAAGTTCTCATAAGGCTTGGCTAGTTTCGTTAAAATCTTCATATCCAGATAGCTTTGAGGCTAGTATTAACGCAATATCCAGGGGAGCATATTACGCTCTCATGCATGAGAAAGAGTCTCTTTTTGATATAGACTTTCCAGAGGACGTAACTCCAAACACTGGACACATTCCGGGTGAGTATTTTGCTGATTGGCGTGTGAAGGACTACTGTGAAGGAGGTGAATAAAATGTCAGAGCTAAGGAAAGACTACATTATTAACAGATGGATTGTAATTGCAACGGAAAGGGCAAAAAGACCCCACGACTTCAAACTTCCAAGAGAAGAACTTAATAAAGATACGAAAAATTGTCCTTTCTGTCCTGGAAATGAAAAAATGACGCCACCAGAGACATACGCCATTAGAGAGAAGGGTACTGCGCCTAACACTCCTGGATGGAAAATAAGAGTAGTGCCTAACAAATTTCCAGCATTAAAAAGCGATCTAGAGCCTATAATCCATGCAAACCACATATTCTATTCTATCGACGGCTTTGGGTATCACGAGGTTATCATTGAAACTACAGATCATTTCAAGGAGCTTCCCGATAGATCTATTGACGAGATAAAAGATCTTATTAAAGTATGGCAAGACAGGGTTGCTACGCTCGGATCAGACGAAAGGATAAGATACGTAATGCTCTTCAAGAATTATAGACCTGAAGCAGGAGCTTCCTTAAGCCATCCACACTCCCAAATAATTGCCTTACCAATTATTCCTAAAAGGTTACTAGAGGAGCTTGAATCCTCAAAAAGCTTCTATTGGGATACCGGTGGCTTATGCATTTACGACATGATAATTGATGAAGAAAAATCTAGAAAAGATCGTGTTGTCTATGAAAACGATGGTTTTATCGTTATATCCCCATACGCCGCTAGAGTGCCTTTTGAAGTTTGGATTCTACCCAAAAGACATGAGCCATACTTTGAAAACATAAGAGATGGAGAAATAGAGGCTCTTGCAGACGTACTAAAGTTCACTTTGGGAGCTATTAGAGAGAAAGTAGGGGATCCTCCATACAACTTAATGCTACACACTGCCCCAAGCGATGGAAAGCCTTATGAGTACTTCCATTGGCATATAGAAATTATGCCTAAACTCACAAGAATTGCAGGATTTGAGTGGGGAACTGGATTCTACATTAACCCCACACCACCAGAGCTCGCTGCGAGGATATTAAGGGGGGAGGAGTGAGCAAAACTTTTACCTTCACATTATTTTTCTTTAATAAATAGTTTTTGCCTTTTAACAGGCATACGATCAAGTAAAAATATTCTAAACAATTACTATGTCTGCCTATAGTTACTATTCTTATTTTTTATCAGTTAAAACTCCTCGAAAATTATATAACAGCCCGATAGTTATTCCTAACCGAATATTCATATTAAGGTGAGGATCAATGTCATTCCCAGAAGCAGAAGCAAGGTTGTTAAACAAGTACATATGCATGAAGTGTTCTGCAAGAAACCCTCCTGGTGCTAAGAGATGTAGACGCTGTGGATCAACGAAGCTAAGGCCAAAAGCTAAGGAACCCAGAGGAGGTAGATAAAGTAATTCCCTGTTTTCCCCCAATTATTTTAATCCAATTAGTTTATGAACCTGAGGTAATATTCTAATTTCGTGTCCAAAAATCGTACCCAGTTCTTCGGATATCCTCAAAAGCTTTTCTATAGGAACGCTTATGTGAGAATTTGACGATACGGGCTGAAGGATCACTTCAATGTCAAGAGGCTCTAAGACGTCTATTGCGTTTAAAATTTCATCAGAAGTCGTTTCTTCGGTAACCACAATTTTCACATATACTTCAGCGCCCGCCTCATGGAGAATTTTTATTGCTCTTAATTCACTATCAATAACCTCTCTGGGGTTTTTATGAGCCTTGTGGGATGGCAACTTTATATCTACAGAAGCATAATCAACAAAGTCTGCTATTTTTTGGACAAGATCGCTAGGATATCCTGCAGTTTCTAAAAAAGTTCTATAGCCCTCTCCGTTAACAAGTGACAAAATCTCTGGAAGATCTTCTTGAATAAGGGGTTCTCCTCCAGTAAAGGATATAGAATGCAAGTCTGGAGTTTCGAGACTCTTTACTATTTGAAGAATGGTTTCCCCACTAAGAGGGTTTTTTCTCACATACTTCTTCCCCCTTGCAATAATAATGGAAAATTTTGGGATTTGGTATGCATACTTCGTGTCACAATAATAGCAACGCAAAGGACATCCCGCAAACCTTACAAAAATTTGTCTTTTGCCTACTAGTGGTCCCTCACCTTGTATCGAAGAA
The DNA here is from genome assembly GCA_965552035.1 of uncultured Thermoplasmata archaeon. GTDB lineage: Archaea > Thermoplasmatota > B47-G6 > B47-G6 > B47-G6 > B47-G6. The sequence continues at coordinate 6,012 of CBEVQP010000010.1, forward strand.
AATATTTCATAAACAAAGGCCATGATCCTCACCTTTTTGTTATTTCTATTCCCTTTTGTTTCAGTCCCTCAACATACCACTCGGGGTAATACTCGTACTCGATCGGATCTGGGATTCCTGCTTCTAAGAAGCCTTTAAGCCTCAAAATACAACTATCACATTTCCCACAAGCCTTTTCCCCGCCCCGATAACAACTCCATGTCAAGTGTAGTGGTGCTCCTAACTCATGTCCTAGCTTTACTATTTCTGCCTTTGTAAGCTTTATAAGTGGAGTCTCGATCTTTATAGGTCTGCCCTCCACCCCTGTCTTCATGCCAAGTCTAATAGCCTCTTCCATTGCTTGGATAAACTCTGGCCTACAATCAGGATATCCGCTATAATCTATTGCATTCACGCCCAAAAAGATGGCCTCTGCTCCAATAACTTCGGCATATGATGCGGCGATGCTAATAAAAATAATATTCCTGCCTGGCACATATGTGGGTGGAATTTCTTCGCCTATCTCTTCTGGCCCTCTTCTTTCCGGAATTTCGATATCCTTATCTGTCAATGCACTTCCGCCGATTTTATTTAAGGGTACTTCAATTATTTTGTGCTCCTTTGCACCGAGATGCTTTGCTATCTTCTTTGCACTTTCAATTTCCTTTTCATGTTTTTGACCATAAATAATTGTTAGAGCATATATTTCATAGCCCCTGCTTTTAGCATAAGCTGCCGCTACTGTTGAATCCAAACCCCCTGATATTAAGCAAACAGCTTTTTTATATGCCATGCGCTTTGACCTCCGCCCTCATCTACACATACGTCAATCTGATAAATCCTTCTCGCCCTAAACTCCTCCTTTAGTTCTTCGTAGATTCTATTGGCTATATACTTCGCAAGCTCTTCTGCTGTGATAATATCCAAGGGAAGTAAATACACGTCCTCTTTTGGAAGTACTATTTGTTTCGTGTCCTTAGTTATGTATAAAAGACCGTTTTCTTCCTTAATAACTCGTTTCTCGCTTATTAAAACCTTATGATCCAAATCCTCTATAACTCTCTTTATGGCATCTTTTAATACTCTGAAATCGATTACAGTACCGTCTTTGTTGACAGGGCCATATACTCTTACGCTCACATAGTAATCGTGACCGTGCAATCTCTCACATTTTCCAGCCCCTTCAACCCAATGAGCTGCTGAAAACCTTAAGTTGCGTTCTTTCCCGTCAATCCATATAAAAAGTGTCACAATAACACCTCCAAACAGTAAATATATTCTGTATGCCCCTCACGAACATTATCACCTGGGGGTCATTTTTAAGTATTGTTTAACAAACTAAAATAAAGTATTGTAAGCCGTTCGATGAGGGACGTCTTATGAGTGCTGTTATTAAGGTTACTGGAAACGTTGTTACTGGAGTTAACAAAGGGGCATACTATGTTAAGGTTTATTCTAAAGAGTTAAAAAGAATTCTAGGAAAAGAGCCGTATTATGGGACGTTAAATATAATTGTAAACGATGAAGACTACGAAAAGGTTAAGAGATTTGCAAAAGGCGTCATCAAGGGATTTGAAAAATATGGAAGAAAGTTTTATGACGTATATTACGTTAAATGCAAAGTGAATGACGTAGAGGGCCTCGTTGTTTTTCCGACAATGGGAGGACACAAAAATGTTTTAGAAATTATTTTACCAGAAAAAATAGATGTAAAAATAGGGGAAGAAATTACTATTGAAGTAATCCCGGAATAATCTTTGTTAATAATATATCATTTCCTTTTCCATTTTACTAAGATATTCTGCAGACGCTTTTACGTCCACGAATAGTTTTGATGCTTTTATTACATCTTCTTTAGAAACCTCTTTTCTTCCTTCAGTCTCAGCCAAGATTCTACAAGGAGTTAACAGTTGGACAGCATATCTTAGAGATCTCTGACTGCCAAGCTTTACAAGCTCCTCCAAAGCATCTTCAGTAAGGTTTACTTTCTCCTCCTTCGCTCTGATTCTAATTATTTCTCTTATTTCATCTTCTAGATATTTCCTAGTTACAATAATTAGAAGTCTATCTAAGAGGTCTAATGGCATTCCATGTGGTGCTACAGCGTCCGTTCCTCTGATTTTCGTAACTCCCCTGTTTGTGGCAAAGATTATGATTGGAGATAGCTCTTGCTCTAGTGCTCTGTTTAAGAATGCGAAGGTCTCGATATCAAGTAATGATGCTTCGTCTATAAACAGTACTCCTGGAATTAGTTCCGCCTTCCCTGACTCTACCCATTCTTTAACCATCTTATCCACTTCTTTTCTCACATCTTCGCTGATCTCTTTTCTTTGAACTCCGCCAAAAATCATGTCAAAAATGCTATACTGGCTTCTAGAGTGCATGGTATCAAGTTGATGAAGTGTAAGCGTATAAACAAACTCTTTCTCTTTTCTTACAGAACCCTCCGGTACTGGCACTATTTTCTCGCTTCTAAGTTCTTCTTCTCCCACAGCATCTTCTGCTACGCCTACTCTGACTATTCTTCCGCTTTTTTCGTCTATCATTATCACGTCTCCTTCCTTAATGTTTAGCTGAACCAACTGTCTCGTAAAGTCCTCGTCTAACGTGAGTTTTTTCTTTTCATCCTTTGTGACTATCACAATTTTTGCACTTATTGGAACCTGGATATACGGGTTGAATGGTGATGGTCTGCTCTGGACGTCCACTTCTTCGACCTTGCCCTCGTAAACTGTTCTTTTATCTCTTATTCTCACACCAATGGCACTTCTAATTGCTTGAGTTAAGAACTCTGTCTTTTTAATCTCCGCAGAATAAATCTCTGATGCAGTAATTGGTACAAAAGGTACGTCCTCTCCTAGTTCTTTTGCAATAGCTACTGCTATTGCAGTCTTACCGCTTCCAGGAGGACCTGCTATGAGTACTGCCTTCCCTGCGAAACGGCCTTCTTTTATCATTTTCACAATAATTCCTGCAGCTTCTCTGGCTTCTTCCTGTCCGACAAGCCCATCTGCAATGTGTTTTGCTTTTAGGCCCTCTAGGCCTAATCCACGAATATGGGAATGTGCATGGACTCGTTCAAAGAGTTCACTGACTTCTCTAACTTCCCCCATGCACCTCACCTAAAAAAGGGAGAGTTTCAAAAAAGAAAGAGACTAAAAGATGTGGCTATCACTCAACCTTAATTTTCTTTCCGCCTTTTGTTTCTTTCTTCTTGTTAATTATAATATCTAATATCCCATTCTTGTACGTTGCCTTAATGCTTTCCTCATCCACATCTGCAGGTAGTTCTAGAACCTTTCTATAGGATCTGTTCTCCCCTTTTGCCTTTATCAATAGTTTATTGCCATCAATAATCTCCAAGTCAATGCTGTCTTTATCTACACCAGGTAGCTCTACTGTAACATAAATCTTGTCCTCTCTTTCGTTAATTTCAACAAGAGGCTCGCGTTCCTCTTCATAGTATTCTTCCTCTAGGATCTTTGCAGGTCCTCTCATAGTCTTAGGTACGTTTCCGAACGTTTCTATACGCGGCCTACCATCGGGACCTACAGTTATTGTAAACCCATAAACTATTGACTTCGTCTCGCCTCTTTTTGTTGCATCTTCCAAACGTCTTCTGAGATCATACATGATCCTGTTAAAGTATTCATCAATGAGAGTCATTTCTTCTAACATTTCTTCAAAGAGGTCCTCGAATCCGAACGGATCCCACTCGTCCCATCTTCGAGGGCGGCGTCTTCTGGGCCACCATGCCATCCTTATCACCCCTAGATCACTATGTATGCACTTCTATATATAAATTTCTACAAATTCGTATATAAATCTTTGAATTATTAAAAATCTCCGATAAAAATGGCAGACGAAGAGCGTCTTGAACTCAGTGCTAGAGGAAGTGCCACGATAATACAAAACATAATTGGTGGTGTTTCTGGTCTTGTTGCACTTTATTTCATTGCTAGATATGTTCCTAAAAGCTTCTATGGAATGTACGCATTTGTTTTGTCTATTTACAACCTTTATATTTTTCTAACAGATTTGGGACTAACAACTACATTAATTAAAAAATATACTGAAAACAAACATTACCTAGGAGATCTTTTTGGAACTTATATCACCATAAAAATCATTTTGGGCGGTTTCATCGTCTTAATCTCATATGTAGGCGTACATTACATCCTTCCTATTTTTGGGTATAGGTTATTTGACGCAACGACAGAGCTCATGTTTAACACTATGCTTCTCTGGATCTTCGTTGAAACCACCATTTTGGCTGCCATAAAAGGTTTTATGGCAGGAAATATATCCTATGTGACTATTAATGCTATAAGCGCACTTGAAGCTTTTTTAAGGGCCGTTCTCTTAATCGTTATTGCTCTGATTTATAAAGCACGCCTTATTGATGCTCTCTCAGCAGCATATTTCATGCTTCTGGCATTCATTTTCTCAAAAATCCTTAATCTAATAGTATCATACCATGCCTCAGGAAAAATTATTGTAAAAGTAAGACTTACTCTTAACAGAGAAGTTATCAAGGAATTTGTAAGTTTCGCATTACCATTAGCTATTTCGGGAGCTATTGTAATTGTATCTACGAATATAGATAAGTTCATGATTGGTTGGATATTTACTAGTGCTGACGTCGGAGATTACGACGCAGTACAAAGATATGCGAGGTTTATATCAAACATTGCAAGAGGAATTTCACAAATATTTTTTGTGAAAATGGCTATAGATTTCAGAAAAAACTTTGAAAAATCTATAACTACTATGAGGGAGTGGGAAACCCTTATCGCATTATTACTTTCTCCCGCAATATTTTTGCTTCTTGTTCTTTCAGATAATTTAATAAAAATATTCTTAAGTAACCAATATCTCTCTGCAGCAAGTATTTTAGTAACCCTCGTTGCTACGTACACTCTAGTAGCAATAAGAGCTCCGGTTTCTCAGATTTTTGTGAGCGCAGGAAAGCCTTGGATTGGTGCTATAATAGGTATATCCGTTAATATTCTAAATGTAGTTCTCAACGTTATTCTCATTCCTAGGCTAGGAGGTTTTGGCGCTGCCTTGGCCACGTTAATCTCTATCGGAATTCTAGGATCCCTACTTCTATATGCTCTAATGATTAGGATCCTTAACATCCGTGGTCTGGCACTATTACCGCATCTCTACCTTTTTGCTGGTGCTCCTCTTGTTATCCCAGCGTATTTTCTGAAGCCTTATCTCTATAGGGTGTTTACGTTCGTGCCCGCAATAGCCTTGCTATATCTTATATACCTCTATGCTATTAGAAAAGCCGGAGTTCTTAAACAAGAGCACTTTGAAATAATCTTAGGAATGATTAACATTAAAAATGTTGTGAAAACGCTTAAAAATGAGCTAAAAATAATGAAAGACATAACTAGACGCCTTTAAATTATTGGAGGAGTATTGTCCATGGCATTTAAGATTCCTTACATACCAGAGCCACAAGAGATTATTGACAAAGCCTTTAGTAGAGCCGTTAGAGTAAGCCCCCCAAAAGCCAGGGATCCATTAAAAAATAAGAAAAACGCTGCTATAGTAAGGATTAGAACTGCTCAAGCAATTATTAATAGCGCTCTGGATAAAATACTTGAAAACTATCCTGACCCTAGGAAAATGCACAGATTCTACTACGAATTAGTTGACATAACATTCGGTGCGAAAAAAATCAGAGAGGCTCTCGGAAAGGTAAGATGGGCAAGAAGAATGGTAGATAAAATCTCTAATAGTCTTGTAGAGAGAATAAAACTAGCAAAAGACGTTAAGGAAATAGATAAACTTAGAAAAACGTTCTACGGGAGAGTTGCCTCTGTTATAGAGGATCTTGAGGATGAACTGAAAGTCTTGAGGAAAGCTGGAGAAACTATTAAGGAGCTTCCAACAATAAATCCGGAGGAGCCTACCGTAGTAATAGCAGGATATCCCAACGTAGGAAAGTCTTCCCTTCTTGCGAGAATCTCAAGAGCAAAACCAGAGATCGCACAATATCCTTTTACTACTAAAGGAATAAACGTAGGCCATAGAGAATTTGGGTGGAGAAAGGTTCAGATTATTGATACGCCTGGATTACTAGATAGACCATTAGAGGAAAGAAATGAGATAGAGCTTAAAGCGATCCTTGCCTTAAGGCATTTAGCAACAGTAATTGTCTTCCTCATAGATCCCACAGGTCATTGTGGATATCCTGTGGAGCCTCAAGAAAATTTACTAAGTGAAATAAAGGATACGTTTCCAAGAATACCAGTAATAGAGGTCGAAACTAAGGCAGATATACTTAAGCGAGATAATAATAGGCTCAAAATATCTGTTGTTACCGGGGAAGGTATAAAAGAGCTACTAGAAACGATAGAGGTGTATATTCGTGGAAAGAAAACTTATTTCAATAGTAATACCCGCTCTTAATGAGGAGGAAGGAATAAAAAGGACGATAAAGTCGATACCCGCTGATGATCTTAAAAAAATGGGCTACGATCTAGAAATTATAGTTGTCGATGGCTGTTCCAGAGATAGGACAAGGGAGGTCGCGGAGTCATTAGGTGCAAAAGTAATAGTTGAACCTAGGAAAGGCTATGGTAGAGCCTACAAAACAGGATTTGAACATGCAAAAGGAGATATAATTATCACAGGAGATGCTGATGGAACATATCCCTTTGAGATCATTCCAAAACTCGTAAAAATACTCGAAGACCAAAATCTCGACTTCATTAATACTAATAGGTTTGAAGGCCTTGAAAAAGGCGCGATGAATCCTATGCATATCTTAGGAAATAAAATTCTAACATTAGCTGTAAGACTTCTTTTCGGAGTTAAAATAGAGGATTCGCAATCAGGAATGTGGGTTTTCAGAAGGAAGTTACTTGAGAAACTGGATCTTAGAGGAGATGGGATGGAATTCTCCGAAGAAATAAAAATTGAGGCCTTTACGAAGGGAAAGGCTATTGAGGTGGGCATTCCATATAGAAGACGTATTGGTGAGAAGAAGCTAAAAAGCTTTAGGGATGGTTTTAGAAATCTTATTTATCTCTTTAAGAAGAGATTTGTTATGAGGTGATTTCGTGAGAGTTATAATAAATGGGAAAGCAGTAGAAATGAGAAGCGTGTGGGCCGAGAGCGGCGTAATAAAACTTATAGATCAAAGGAAATTGCCAAAGGAGCTTGTTATATTCGAAGCTAAGTCGTTAGAGGACGTAGCTTTCGCAATTAAGGATATGGTTGTTCGAGGCGCGCCAGCTATAGGAATTACCGCTGCATATGGAATGGCACTAGCTTCTTCCCAAGGAATAGATCCGGAAAAAGCTGCTGAGATTTTGAGAAAAACTAGACCCACAGCACATGACCTATTCTATGCAATAAAGTACATGTTAGATCACTATGATGAGGGGTGGGAAGCCGCGGAACAGTATGCAAATGATGTAATCAATAGATGTAAACTCATAGGTGAAAATGGAGAAGAGCTTATTGAAGATGGTTATAGAATTCTTACTCACTGTAACGCAGGCGCTCTTGCTGTTGGAGACTGGGGCACCGCACTAGCACCAATAAGAATGGCTCACAGAAGAGGAAAAAAGATCTTTGTGTTCGTAGATGAGACCCGACCCAGACTTCAAGGAATGCTAACAGCATGGGAATTGCTTAATGAAGGAATAGAACACACAATTATACCAGACAACGCTGCAGGATACTTTATGTGGCGTGGAGAAGTTGATTTAGTAATAGTAGGGGCCGATAGAATCGCCTTGAATGGGGATTTTGCAAATAAGATTGGTACGTACGAAAAAGCTGTCATTGCAAAGGAAAATGGTATTCCCTTTTTTGTGGCGGCTCCTATAACCACGTTTGATCCTTCTATAGAATGTGGGAGAGACATTCCTATTGAAGAAAGAGATCCTAAAGAAGTGCTTGTTGTAGATAAACCCATACCTCCTCCCAAAGGATCTAATGCTAGAAACCCCGCCTTTGACGTAACGCCTCATAAATATCTTACGGGGATCATTACTGAATATGGCATTATATACCCTCCTTTTAAAAAGAACATAAGAAAAATGCTAAAAAAGGCTGGAAAGCTTTGATTTAGCTTTCACTTTTATTTTTTATGTATTTAAAGTAGTTTTCCGCAAATTAACCAAATCACAAGAGATTTTGGATTCTTCCCGCCCTGAAGGACGAGGCTTTCTCGGCGATATGTGATAAAATAAGGAAAAGTGTTCTTTTATTACTCCCTAGTTAACTGTTCTAATAATGCTATAGCACTTAAAATTTGGGTTCTTACATGGATTGGGGTGTTTGGATCTACAATCAAGTCATTAAGGATGCTTATTGCACTTGCAGCTTTTGCTCCAATATTTTCCTTTCCTTGTGATATCAACTCCTTGGCCTCATTGGCGCCCCTCTTAATATTGCGAGGCACGCCTTCTTCTTCAATAATTGCGTCAAGGATCTCTACAACTTGATTTACAATCTCCTCGGCCTTAGCCAAGGTTATCACCTCCGAAGAAATTAAAATTATTCTGATGTTTTAGAAGGGCAGATATAAAACTATCTCTTAGGAAATAAATTAAGAGGGCTTTATATTTTCTTTCCTTATACCCGGACATCTCGTGAGGTCTGGTCTCTCTGTGCTAATGCATTAAGAGTCCTTATAGAGAAGTTTGTTCTTCTATGGGACAATCATACAGAAGCATAGATTCGAACAACGATCCATTAGATTCTAGTCTTTCAATTAAAGAGAGGGTTATATTTATACTTCATATGCGTTTCCGCATGTGGAGAGCAAGTTTTTAAATATTTTGGATCGTTTCGATATTTCATTCTACCTAGGGATGTTATGTTCATAGGTGCAAAAATATGGCAGTCTTCGAGTTGTCGTATGGTTCTGTCGTACGAGGAAGACTTCCAAGATGTTGTGAATATTGTTGGAGGGGTTCGAAGCTCGTACTTTTTGTCACAGGACTCTGTAATATGGCCTGTCCATATTGTCCCTTATCAAATAAAAGAAGAGGGAAAGATGTAGTTTACGCGAATGAAAATATAGCATATGGCTACGACGACATCCTTGAAGAAGCCTATAGAATGTCTGCAGAAGGTGCAGGAATTACCGGCGGTGAACCTACACTTGTTCTTGACCGTACTCTCGATTATATTAAATTCCTTAAAAATGAGTTTGGGGAATCGTTTCACATACATCTTTACACTACCACTACTGATCTCCATGCAATAAAAGAGCTATCTGATGCTGGTTTAGATGAAATACGATTTCATCCACCTCATTTTGTATGGGGCAGAATAGAGCGCACACCATACTATCACGTTATAGAAGCTGCTTTGAACACCTCTATGGACGTGGGTGTTGAGATTCCATCATTGCCAGATAAAGTAGAGGATATGATTCACTTAGTAGAAGTTTTAGATGATTTGGGAGTGAAATTCTTAAACATGAACGAGCTTGAAATTGTAGAGACAAATTTTGAGAAGCTAAAGGAGTTAGGATATGAATTTAGAGATGATGAGACTGTTGCGGCTTTAGGAAGCGATTTAGCAGCCCTTACTGTAATATATAGTGCGGACGTAGATTTAACGCTTCATTTTTGTTCCTCAAGATTCAAAGATGCTGGGCAACTAAGACAAAGATTTCTTAGGATTGCTAGGAATATTGCAAAAGAATATGAGCTAGTTACTGACGAGGGAACTATAGTAAGGGGAGTCCTTGTTCCTCCCAGCAATATTGACGTTGAAGAGTATTATCGAGAAATCATAAATAAGTTTGGTATTCCTAGGAGATTTATAAAAATTGTAGGAAACGAAATCCACATTGCTCCTTGGATTCTTGACGATATTAAAGACAAACTAATAGGGGAAAAATATCTAGTAGAGGTTCACCCTACAAAAGAAGAAATGGAGGTAGAGAGAACTCCATTGTAAGTTTACGATATGTCTACTATCCCTCTTTCATCTATTGTAAATACTGCATCCCTTTCTGGTAGGTCGGGTGCATCATATATGCGCGCAACTCGTGTATGTTGCTTTCCTTTCTTTAGGCCAACACGATAGGTCATTGCGTGCCCCACTACGTGACCACCCACAGGGGATGTTGTTTCAATGCCTGGTATAAAGGAGTCTGGTCTTGCATGAACTTGGTTTGTTACTATTACCGCCGCGTTGAACTTCTCAGCAAACTTTAATAAATCGTGGATGTGTCTTCCCAGTTTTTGCTGTCTTTCTGCAAGGGTCCCTCTTCCTACATATTCGGCTCTAAATAACGATGTGAGCGAGTCTATTACAATTAGTCTTATGTTATACTCTTTTGCGATCTCTGCGGCCTTATGCACCATCAACATCTGATGAGATGTTGTATAAACGCGTGCCACGTATATCCTATCCAAAGCTTCCTTAGGATCTAATCCTCTTGCCTCTGCCATGGATGCTATGCGTTCTGGTCTGAATGTACCTTCTGTATCAATATATATTGCTGAGCCGTCTACACCGCCCTCATTTTTAGGAAGTTGTACCATTACAGATAGCTGATGGGATATCTGAGTCTTACCTGTTCCAAAAGGACCAAAAAATTCGGTTATAGCTTTTGTTTGTATGCCCCCTCCCAGAAGTTCGTCTAACGCTTTACAGCCAGTAGTAATTCTGGCAGCATTTTTTCTTTCTTCTAATACTTCCGAAGCTCTCTTAAATTCATCCAACTTTACAAGCTTTCTTGCTTGA
>CBEVQP010000011.1:0-16330 GCA_965552035.1 uncultured Thermoplasmata archaeon
AATATTTTCTCTACTTCAGATGCAAACTCATGACCCAGATCATGGGGTATAAATATTATTCCTCCTCTCCCCAATCGTGATAATAGCCACTTGAGATCTTCTATTTGATCCTCAGATATCTTATACACGTTAACGATATTCCTTAGTTGCCACGTTGTAGAGCCTATTGAAAATCCTAAGAGGATACGATATAAAAGGTGTGCTTGACCCTTCGTTTTACCGGTTGCAGTAGATATTATTATTTGCCCCTTTCTTTCAAATTCCTTTTCTCCTATTTTCTTTTCTCTTATAATTTTATGTGCTTCCTCTATTTCTTTATGAGTAAAGCCCAAAAGAAGGAGAGATCTTTCCACATTCTTATATGTTTTGAGGAATGAATCCACGTCATCTACAAAAATAAAATCGAATCTTGAATCTTTTATTGACTCAAAGTTCTGCGCGAGGAATTGTGAGGTTGTGATTAATATGTGATATTCTCCTCTCAATATCTTTTCTTTCATTTCTTTTGAATTTTTCATCCTAGACCAAAAAGCTGCAATTTCAACGTTGCCTCCATCAATTTCCTTAAGTTTCAGTATTCTATCATATGTTTGCTTAACGAGAACGCTTGTAGGCATTATCAAATAACACTTCTTGCCATATTTCTTTGCTAAGTAATAAGAAAACACAACTCCAAAAACGGTCTTTCCAACACCAGTAGGAGCTGTAATTGCAAAGCTATATCCTTTTAATGCCCTTAATGCCCATGACTTTTGGATGCTCCACATGTCGTTGTTTGTAAGTTTTTTAAAAAGCGTGTTTATTTCCTCTAAGAGCTCTCTATGTGTAAGGTAGCTTTTCACCTCTTCCTTAATAGTGATAAAATCTATTGCATCAAAAAATCTCTCAAAATCTCTGTTACTTGGTCTAGTACAATATGTACACGACAATCCGCGCTGTGATCTCCAACTCTCTAAGTCATTATGACAATTGGGACAGGAGTGCTGATATATAGCTTCTACATTGCTTTCAGACTTTGGAGCCTCTTTAAGGTTTGAGGTAAGTTTAAGAGTGTCCATAGTATCGCCCACTTCTAACTCTCGAAAAAATAGTTGTTTCATCTTAGCTTAAAAACTTTTGGAGGCAAACAAAATATTTGTTATTTATTTTGATTAAATAACTAAAAAAAAATATTTTATAAAATAAAAATAAGGCAAATTGGAAGAATGAGCATGAAAGATTTTGGTAGAAATTCACTTCTTTAACTCTCTCTGGGCGATTCTATATAAGCTACCATATCGTTACAAATCTTTGACATCTTTTCTAATGCAGATTTTATGTCAGTAAGTGTTTCTTCTACCTTTCCTGTTGTTATAGCACCTTGAGGTGTAGGTTCAATAAGCCCCGCCTGTTCTAGAACTCTGAGCGAGTATCTGACTTTGTGCTGAGGATATCCTGTGAGTTCAGATATTCTTATAATTCCTATTGGCTCGTTTTCTAATATTGTCTTTAGAATTACTATGTGCCTCCTAAGCAGTTCCAAATCTCTTTCCAATCTATATGTGATTCCTAGAGGCGTTTTTTCACCCTTCGCTATTCTCCTTCTTCCTTCCAACACCATGCGATATCACCACGCGTTCAATTGTCAATGTCAATGGTGCACTATCATCATATATCAAGGACTTAAATATTTTTTATATATTGTTATTAATTAGCACTTCTCATACTTTTTTGCCAAAAAATTTCATCGGAGGAATAATTTCGCACTAAAGAGCGCTCAGTAAAGATGTTTTTGTTCTTAGGCCATTTGTAAGAAAATAATACCTGGTTCTGAATATCATTGTGATCTTGTACAAGGTCCATGACGTGTGATTTCACGAGGCATAAACCTTTAATGCCTCAAAATTTCTTTTTTAAATGACCTTATCTAAACATTGAACATTGACTTAAATTTTGGAGGTGAAATAATGAGTAAAATAACTGTTAGTTTAATAAAAGCAGACGTGGGGAGTGTAGCAGGCCACACAACTGTTCATGAAAAACTTATACAGAGAGCACAAAAAAAGCTTGAGGAAGCTCGCGAAAGTGGATTAATTATTGATTACTTCGTCACTCACGTAGGAGACGATCTTCAGCTTTTAATGACACACACGAAAGGTGTTGACAGTGAAGAAATTCATAAGTTGGCTTGGGATACTTTTAAAGCTGCTGCCGAAGTGGCCTTTGAATTAAAACTCTATGGTGCAGGCCAAGATTTACTTGCAGAAGCATTTTCTGGAAATGTAAGAGGATTGGGCCCTGGGATCGCGGAGATGGAATTTACCCCAAGAAAATCTGAGCCTATAATCGCAATTATGATGGACAAAACAGAGCCAGGAGCATTTAACTATGCCATATTCAAGATCTTCGCCGATCCATTTAATACTGCTGGTCTTGTAATTGATCCTAAAATGCATCAAGGATTTGTCTTCGAAATATGGGACATAATAGAACACAAGAGAGTTTTCATGAGAGCTCCTGAAGAGATGTATGATATCTTAGCACTAATTGGGGCTAAAGGAAGATTTGTGATAAAAAGAGTTTTTCCCAAGGAGGGATCTCCGCTACCGACAGACGAGCCTGTGGCTGTTATAAGCACCGAAAAGCTCTATTTCATTAAGGGTGAATACGTAGGGAAAGACGATCCTGTAGCAATCATTAGATCTCAATCTGGATTGCCAGCCACGGGAGAAGTTCTAGAGCCTTTCTCTTTTCCGTACTTAGTGTCTGGTTGGATGCGCGGAAGTCATAATGGGCCCATAATGCCAGTTTCTGTTAAGGAGGCCATGTGTACTAGGTTCGACGGTCCACCAAGGGTAATAGCTCTAGGGTTTAACCTAGCAGATGGAAAGCTTATAGGCCCTGTAGACTTCTTCGAAGATCCTGCATATAACGCGACAAGGACTATAGCAAACCTTGTTGCAACATACATGCGTCTACATGGACCTTTTGAGCCTCACAGACTTTCAACCGAGGAGATGGAATACACAACGTTACCAAAGGTTCTTGATAAGCTCAAAGAAAGATTTGAGCCAGTATAATTTCTATCTCGTTGTTTCTCCCCCCACATCTTTTTAATTTTAATAATTTTTTACTAATCCCTAAGTTGTGAGTTCTTATGCAAGATGTTCCTAAGTTTGTGATAGTCGTCCCAGTAACGGACAATGGAAGGATTCTTTTATACCGTAGTAAAAGAGGTTGGGAGCTTCCAGGCGGCAAGATTGAGGATGAGACTCCTGAAAAAGCCGCCATAAGAGAGCTTAAAGAAGAGTGTGGTATAGAGGCTTCCATAGAGAATCTAAAATATGTGGGTGAGATCTACGACAAAGGAGTAAAAGGTGTCATTTATGCACTAAAAATCGACGAAAACACTCCGATAAAAAGAGGAGCAAAACTCTTTAAAACCCTTCCAAGTACTCTTTCCTACCCAGCTCACGAAACACTTGCAATAATTTACGCAGCAATAACAGTACTAAGAAAAGGTGAATCTAATGGCAGATCTTAGATCTGCGGAGGTTCTTGAAAAAGCTCAAAAAATTCTCCAGACTTACAAGCTCTGTGATCATTGTCTCGGAAGACTATTTGCGCTTATTGGTCATGGTATGTCCAATGACGAGCGAGGAAAAATAATCAGAGAGTCAATAAGTCTATCAGAAATCTCCCCAGACGAATGTGAATTATGCAAAGGAATATTTTCTGAAGAGTCTCTAAACAGATACGCCCAAATGGTAATTGAAAGAACTAAAGATATAGAGTTCGAATCTTTTTTAATTGGATCGAGATTTGACGAGGATATTATCATGAAAGAAGAAGAGATCATAAACAAATTTGGATCTGAATATGCAGAGTCCATAAAAATGGAGTTTAATAGAGAAGTTGGAAAAAGGGTTGCACAGCTCACAGGGAAAAGAGGAAAAACAAAAAGACCTGATATTACTGTAATAATTGATACTCGTTTTGATTATCTCGAAGTAATAATTTCGCCTGTTTTCATTTATGGGAGATACAAGAAATTCGTTAGAGGGATACCCCAGAGCAGATGGTTATGTCCATATTGTCATGGAAGGGGTTGTGAAAAATGTAATTATAGAGGCACACTATACGAAACAAGTGTTCAAGAGCTTATTGGAGACGTAGCCAAGGAGTTCTTCAGTGCTGAAGACCATAGAATTCACGCAATGGGTCGTGAGGATATAGATGCTAGAATGCTTGGCTCAGGAAGACCTTTTGTGCTTGAGCTTATTAAGCCAAAAAAGAGGCATGTAGATCTAGAAATATTAGAGGAGGAAATAAATAAACGAGCAAATGGAAAAATAGAGGTCAGGTTAATTAGATACGCAACATATGAGGACGTTCTTAAGATTAAAAGTTATAATCCTAAGAAGAGATACCGTGTTCTCGTTGAATTCTCAGACGAGGTTTCTAAGGATGCATTAATAGATGCGCTGAAGCAATTAGAAGGCGTAGTGATAAAACAGTGGACTCCTTTAAGGGTATTACACCGTAGAGGAAATCTTCTTAGAAAGAGGAAAATATATGAATTAAAGCTTATTGAGTATAGAGGCAAAGAGGCCATAATTGAGTTACTTACTGATGGTGGTACATATATAAAAGAGCTCGTAAATGGAGATTTTGGTCGAACAACACCCAATCTTTCAGAACTCATAGGCTGTCAAGCTCAAGTCAAGGAGTTAGACGTTATAGAAGTTGACTGGAGGGATTAATTATGGTCAAAAAGCATCATGGGTTTAGAAGAAAAACTAGAAAGAAACTAAGCAAATCTCCAAGAGAGCGAGGTATGCCTCCAATAACAAGATTCTTACAAGAATTTAACATTGGAGACTATGTTGCAGTCGATATCGAGCCTAGCGTCCATAAGGGTATGCCCCACCCAAGATTTCAAGGTCGTACTGGTATCGTAGTGGGCAAACAGGGAAGAGCGTATATTATAAGAATACGGGATGGAGGCAAATACAAGAAGATTATTGCACTACCCGTGCATTTAAAGCGCATACAAGTAGTCAAAGCGCCTGAGTAATCATCTTTTTATTTTACTATCTTCGGAGTGTGGTTTAAAGTGGCAAAAAGGATATTAGAAGAGCGTCCTCTTACGCTTTCGGAAGTTTATAAATTCATCAAAGAAAAAATGAAAGATAAAGAGCTTCCTCCTGCGCTAAATCCAGTAGTAAATGAGGAAGGAGAAATATTACCCGAAATAATTACTGCAAGAGCTTTCATGGAATATTACGGTAGATTAAAACCTCTTCCCTACGAAGATGCCATTAAGCTTAAGGAGGAGTTAATGAATGGAGTTGATTGGTCAAAGTATGGTATAAGTGGGAATGATCTCGAAGCGATAATCACAAAACTAGTTGACCTTCTTCCTATAAATTACGAGGAGCTATTAGTCATACTTGATTTTAAGGAAATAAGACCTACAGAAGAAGACGCTAACAAAATAATTGAAATAATTAAGAAATACGTTCAATAAAGTGCAAAAGATTCTTATTTTTGTTTTTAAAGAAAAGCCCGTAGAAATGACGTTATCTTGAAATTTCTAAAGCATAAAATTCTAAACATAGGTGAACTAATATATAAGGTAAAATAACATCTCACCTGGTGCCCTTTACAGTCTTAGGATTATCTCAAGGTGATATATAATGCGTAAAATTCCTAAACAACATAGAAGGTCCAAAAAATCTCCGAGCGAATTAGAGGATTATGCATATGTCCTTGACGTAGTAAGAAGGTGGGTGGAAGATAGGAGATCAGGAACTATGAAAGAGCACGTAATAGTCTACGCAATAGGTGATAAGAACTTCACCTTATTAGAGCTTACTCCAAAACCTAATGTAGAATTAGAAATTGGTGAAAAAGTCTACATTGGGAAAGATCTTAAGAAAAGAACCAAAATAAATAAAGTTAGGCGGAAAGTATTTTATGATGATCTCTCAGACATCGCTAAGGAAAGTTTACCAAGCGTTCTTGAGAAAATAATAAAAGACCAAGAGCATAGATTTATCCACTTCATAAACACTGCCGGACCCCTAAATATAAGAACACATAAGCTAGAGCTTATTCCGGGAATAGGTAAAAAAGCAGCTGCACAAATTGTGGAAGAGAGGGAAAAAGATCCGTTTAAGAGTTTTGAAGACCTCAAATCCAGGATAAAGGGTCTTCAGGATCCTATAAAAATGTTTAAAGAAAGAATTTTAAAAGAAATGCTTGAAGAAGAGCTTCCAATTCGTCTTTTCACACATTATCAGAAGAAGCCAGCACCGAGGGCCATTATATGAGTCTTAAAAGAAGTGTGACGTGGCTACTGAAAAAATATGGGATAAAAGCCTCAAAAAGGCTCGGACAACATTTTCTTGTCGATGAAAACGTTCTTAACAAAATTATTTCTTACTTAGAACCCCAAAAGGATGATGTAGTCCTCGAAATAGGTTCTGGATTGGGAATTCTAACGAATTATTTGGCCGCACATGTTAAGAGGATCTACGCCATAGAGAAGGATAAGAAAATGGCTGAAATCACGAAAAAACTTGCCAGAGATAATGTTGAGGTAATTGAGGGGGATGTTCTAAAAGTAGATCTCCCAGAATTTAACAAGGTCGTAGGAAATATCCCATATTCTATATCTTCAGCAATTACTGCCAGGATTCTCCCTCTTGACTTTAACTTAGGAGTTCTTATGTATCAAAAAGAGTTCGCAGAAAGATTTAAGGCAGAACCCGGATCCAAAAAATATAGCAGGCTGACAGTTTTAGTTAACTATTATGCTGACGTTGAGCTCCTTGACGATGTAACACCAAAGGCATTTTACCCGCCTCCAAAGGTCTATTCTAAAATTGTTAGATTTAAGAAACCAAAAGAAAATAAATTCGCTGTGAAAGATGAGAGGTTCTTTTTTGAAATTACAAAGTTTCTTTTCAGTCAAAGAAGGAAGAAAATAAGAAATATTCTTAAAAACTACGACATAAATTATGATGAAGAAACTCCGTACTTGGACTTGAGAGGCGATCAGCTCTCTATTGAGCAAATTGTTGAGCTTTCAAATCATCTCTTCGAACTTAATAATTGATGTTGGTGATGTTTATTGAAATATGCATTTCACGAGGATGTACGTGTTATTGTATGTGATGGTGTATATGAACCAGGAGAGGATACCTACCTCATTCTAGATAACATTAATATAACGAATCAAGGCAATGCCCTCGATGTAGGAACAGGAAGTGGAATAATAGCCATATGGCTCGCAAAAAGAGGATATAACGTCGTAGCCACGGATATAAGCGATATAGCATTAAAATGTGCAAAGTTTAATGCAAAAATGAATAATGTTCAATTGTCTTTAGTGAAATGTGACTTAGCATCGGCTATTAAGGGAAAATTTGACATAGTAACATTTAATCCTCCTTATCTTCCGTTCAAAGATGATATCCCAGAAGAAGTTTGGTGGTTTGGGGGGAAATCTGTAATAGAAAGGTTCCTTAAAAGAGATCTTCCAAGAATATTAAGTCCGAAGGGAAGTGCGTATCTAGTATATTCGTCCCTTACTGATATGAATGATGTTAATGAAATATTGCCAAAAAGATTTAAAGCCATAGAAATTGCAAAAAAGAGAATGATGTTCGAGGAGCTATATCTTGTTGAGGTGCTGTGGAAGTGATTATTGAGCCCTTATCTCAAATAGGACTTGCAAGACATCTCAGAGTTACAATAGATGATATTACATTTGAGACTCCTAATGTTGTTAGTTTTTTTATTAATCACTTACCAGACTCGGTGCCTGCAACTTTATTTTCATTTTCTACATCCTTCAAGCTTCATGAAGATGGGTTTATAAAGTTTCCTAGGGCAGATAATATACCATACAAAAACATTGTTAAAAAAAGTAATGGGGCTGCTCTAGTCATCGGTTCTCCAGAAGAATTACTAAAAGATGTAGATATCGTATTTACTATTGTAGACAAACATACTGGCACGAACTATCGCAGAATGTTAGAAAGGATTTTAAAAATAAGAGAAAAGATGAGAGAAGACTCTATTTTATACTTATCAGGCATTTTTGATCCGAAATCCCTCCCATTACTGTATTACTTTGGTGTTGATCTTGTTGACAACTCTTTTTTCGTGTCCAAAAAGAGTTTTGAAAAGATTACAGAGTATATGGTAAAAATTTCAAAAAAAGTAAGAAAACTAATAGATAACAAGACTCTAAGAGACTTTCTTGAAATTGCAGCCAGAATGTCACAGTATAACGCCTCAATGTTAAAAGTTGGTGAAAAAAAGTATTATAAAGAATTGGAGCGCGGATTTCCAGTTCTTAGAGAAAAGAAAGTTACAATGACAATTTTTGAAGAGGCACTCCATAGGCCGGATATAAGAAGGTATATAGAGCGTATTCAAGAGGATTATATTCCTCCAAAAAGCAGAAGGATTCTTCTATTAATTCCTTGTTCGTACAAAAAACCCTACTCAACATCTAAAACACACAGAGCCTTGCTTAGAACTCTTCAAAACTTACAAAACAAATATTCTATCCACGAGGTCATAGTAACGTCACCGTTGGGTGCTGTTCCTAGAGAGCTCGAATATGTATACCCCGCCCAATATTATGACGTTCCGGTTACCGGTTCGTGGTCAGAGGAGGAAATAAAAGTAATCCTAAAATCTGTCAAAAAAATAATTTCAAGGGGAAACTACGAGGCAATTGTAGCCCATGTTCCCGAGGACTACGAGTTCCTTTCTGAGTTAGGTGATGTGTTGTTCACCTCAAAGGGGAGAATCACTGAAGAGAGCTCTCTTAAAAATCTGGCCAAAACGCTTACAGAGTTATCTAACGAGCTAGACTACATTCCCAGATCAAAATATATGAAAGAGTCTATAATTGGTGTTCTTTCATTTCAGTTCAGAAGCTCTTGGAAAACTATTGAGTTTGATAGGATCGTAGGAAGAAGCTTAAGTCATTCTAGAATTTTCTATAAAAACGTCCAAGTTGGTAGCTTTGATACAAGAAGAGGGTACTATTCACTCACCCTTGAAGGTGCAAAGATGCTCCTACGTTCTGGAAAATATTGGGTTAAAATTGACGATTTTATTCCCAAAGGGAACGTATTTTCTGTAGGAATTTTGGATGCAGACGATGATATTAGAGAAGGAGATGAAGTAGTAGTAATACATGAGGACGAATTGAGAGCTGTGGGTATAGCCAAAATGTCAGGAAAACTAATGAGAGAGTCTTCAAAAGGATCTGCTATAAAGGTGAGACACTATGTACGAAAAGCTTAAAGAACTTAGAGAGAGAGCAAAAAAACGCGCTATACGGCATGATCCCTATAGACCTGTTGCTTATTGGTCTGAAAAAGATAATGTTATGGGTAAAACTGTGAGAGCATTCGTGGCCATATTACGCACCAGGGGCTGTTATTGGGCTCTTTCAGGTGGATGTACTATGTGCGGATATATTCAAGATGCTTATATGAGACCCGTGGAGGACGATCAACTGCGCGCTCAATTAGAAATTATTCGAAATGGGTATTCAGGAGAAGAATATGTAAAAATATTTACTTCTGGGAGTTTTCTAGACAAAGAGGAGGTTCCCACTAAGCTTTATGATGATATATTTTCATCTTTTTCAACAGCAAAAGTTATTTCTATTGAGACAAGACCAGAATTTGTCACAAGAGACTCACTAGAAAATCTGAAGAGAGTAGGTAAAAAATACGGCTTGGAGATTGAGGTGAGCATAGGTCTAGAGAGTTCTAATGAAAACATTCTAAAGAATCTTATAAACAAGGGATTTGGGATTGATTCTTATGTTAGGGCTGCTAAATTACTAAAGGATGAAGGATTTTTCGTTAAAACATATATTCTACTAAAACCTCCCTTTGTTTCCGAGTATTACGCAATGAGAGATGCTATAAATAGTATTCTCTTTGCTTCAAATTTCTCTGATAAAATCTCTATCAATCCTACCGTTATTCAGCGGTTCACAATAGTTGAGGACTTAAATAGAAGGGGGTTGTACAAAACCCCCTGGGTTTATACACTCATGGTTGTGCTCAAGAGGGCAAAACTAGAAAGGAGAGACTCTATAATTGTCTCCTATCCTATGAAAAAATTAAAAGAAGGCGGTCTTAGAGGATGTAAAGAATGTTTGGGAGAACATATACAAAGAATAATAGACTTCTCGCTTACACAAGATGTCTCTAAACTAAAAATCGACGAGAATTGTTGGTGCTACGAAATATGGAAAAAAGAGTTATATGTGTCAAAGAAGAATCCGTACTTGCCCTGAGCTTAACTAGAACATTTGTTCTTAAGAAATCTAGCTAGCTTTTCAACACCCTCACGAATATCCTCCTGGGAAGGTCTCGAGAAGTTCAACCTAATAGTATTTACGCCACTATTGTCAGTATAAAAAGGCGCTCCTGGAACGACAACTACGCCCTCGGATTTCATCAACTCCATAGCAAACTTAATGCCCTTTATGTTCTTAGGTAAAAATAGCATTGAGAACATCCCCGCAATAGGCTTAGTAAATTCTAGATCTCCTAAGTTCTCTTCCAATGCCTTTATTAAAGTATCTCTTTTGTTCTTGTAAACCTTAAGTGCCATGTTTATATGATATTTCTCGAAGAAGTTTCTCCTTAAGTATTCTAAAGCTATAAACTGAGATATCGCTGGTGCACAGAAATCAATAGGTTGTTTTTCCATAACAATTTTATTGAGAATTTCGTCTTTTGCTATGACCCAACCTATTCTAAACCCTGTCCCAAGAACTTTACTTAATGTGCCAACAACTATTACTCTCCCAGAACTGTCAAGAGCCTTAATTGGCTTTATTTCGGACCCCTCGAATCTCATAAAATTATATGCAGCATCCTCTATTATGAGAAGATCGTATTTCTCAGCAATTTCTAGAAGCTCTTTTCGCTTTTCTGTACTCATTGTAATGCCCATGGGATTGTGCCCTGTAGGTATCGTATAAATGGCCTTTACTCTATGTGATTCGTTCTTTAGCTCCTTTATTTTTTTCTCTAGTTCCTCAATATTAATTCCATCATTCTCAATAGATACTCCAATAACTCTCGCACCAAGTTGTTTTAATGCCAAAAGTGTGTTAATATATGTAGGATTTTCTGTTATAACAATGTCCCCAGGGTCTATCAGCACCCTTCCTAATAAATCTATGGCACCGGTACCGCCTGTCGTTATTACAATATTCTC
Organism: uncultured Thermoplasmata archaeon; assembly: GCA_965552035.1. Lineage (GTDB taxonomy): Archaea > Thermoplasmatota > B47-G6 > B47-G6 > B47-G6 > B47-G6. Next base: position 11,254 of record CBEVQP010000011.1, read on the forward strand.
GGGATTAACTCTTGTTGAATCATATCTCTCTAAGAAATTTGCGATTTCCTCTCTCAATTCGGGTATTCCAGCAACCGGAGTATACATGACTGATCTGGGCTCATTCTCTAAAATTTCTTTAGCTAGGTTTCCCAAAATGTCTCTTGGAATAACATTGGGATCAGGATCTCCCGCTGCTAAGGATATTAATCTCAGGCCCTTCTTTTGCAGGGATATGGCCTCCTTCATTACTTCGGCTAGCATTGACTTTTCTATCCAATTTGATCTTGCAGACAAAAAACGAGAATACGTCATAGCATTTCACCTAAAAATATGTTTTAATTTCTTCTCTTAAATTTTATTTACCAAAATAAGTTAAAAACAAGGTTAAAAATAATGGAATTACTCAAGAACAATTGAAGGTTTTAGAGGTAATGCCCTTAATGCCTTTTGCTTATGTGCCTCGATACTTTCTGATTCGCTTAGAACTTCTATTTCTGCATTAAACTTCTTCGCAATTCTCCAAGCTTCTTCTTTTAATACTTCAAATTCTCTAAAACCTTCTAAAACCGCCTTAATGAGAGTTTCTGGTAAATCGAAATACATTTTTCTAAGTTCTGGTACAATCTTTGGTACTAGTTTCTTGTCTAAACCTTCTTGGATCATTTCCTTAATAACTGCTCCAATGTTCATGTCTTGCTCGTGAAGTCTCTTTAGGGCTCTGTATTTCCATTCATCAGCCACGTAGATGTATATCCTCTTAGGTTGGATCTTTGTAACTTTTATTATTTCTTTTATGTCTTCGATGGTCTTTTGAATAATTTCCTCTCCTACCTCGAATTCCACGAAAATCTTTGATTCTTCTGGCTCTGGATAGGGCTCCAACGACACGAAGCCCTTGTTACCCAATATTTCCCAGAACTCTTCTACAATGTGTGGTGTTATAGGTGCCATAAGTTTTATCCATCTTTCAAGAACGTACCTTATTGTTTTCTCGTTTTTACCTCCTTCTTCGAGATAGTGCTCAATATCTGATGGTATTCCAAAATATATTTCCGCAGAGGCTGCTCTAATGTCTAAGTTTTCCATTGCATCAACTATAGCTTTTATACGACTATTGAATTTAGAAATTAACCACTTATCAATGAATTTCTCCTCAGAATCTTTTATCTCCAGTAACTTAAAGAATAAATTCCATATATACCTCATCCTTCTGGTGTAGCTTTCTAGCTCTTCAAAAGACCACTCCATGTCGGAATGTGCAGAAGCTGCGTGACAATAGTAAAGTCTTATGGCATCTATACCGTATTTTTCTCCAATCTTTGGTGCAGGTTCTGCGCCGCCTTTCGACTTAGATAGTTTTTCTTTTGTAACCTTTGACTGGACAACCCACCAGTTAACAAATATTCCTTTTGGCCAATGTTCTTTATTCAGTATTGCAACATGATTCATGATGTAGACTGGAAAATGCACGGTAATGTGTTCCTTACCGCCTAAATTAATATCGACAGGATACCAATACAAGAACTCTCTCCTCATGGCCTCAACAATATCTTCAAGACCGTCTTTAGGCTTTCCTCTTCCCAGAAATACGTAATCAAAAACTTCGTCGTCTAATTCTTCCTCTTTTATCAGCCCAGCATTAACATATTTTGCAATAATGTAATAAGCCGGGTAAAGCGTAGAGTCCGAAATAGGCTCTATAATCCAAGACTCGTCAAACGGGAATGGTGTCCCAAGCCATCTTCCCTTACGTACACATGGCCTATCGTCATACCACTCGATGACGCCTTTCATTGCTTCACCTATACTTTCGGGATAAAATTTCATTTTTGAGATGTGATTAAGGGTCTCCTCTTTAAGCTTAGGATCGCTGTACTTTATAAACCACTGATCGGGAACGCGTTTTATATAGACCCGTGACCCACACCTACAAATGACTTCTTCTGAGAATTCCTTCATTATAATTCCATTCCCTGACATGATGAGTTTCTCTTTTACCTTTTCTTTTGCTTCAGATACTTTCATACCTGCAAATTCTCCACAATTCTCTTTCATTACACCTGAGTGATATTCTTTCTTGTATACTTCTTTAGTAGCCTCTTCAAGCGCATCGCGATCATTCTGGGACTTGACATTATACTTCTCACACGCTTCCTTTGCTGGAAAATCGCCAAAACCCTCTACTCTTATAATGGAAATTGGCTCTACTGGCATTCCAAGATCTTTAAGTGCAGCCCAATCATAGGGAGCATGACCGGGGACTGACATTACAACCCCAGTTGCCACATTTGGATCTACAAATTTCCCAGGAAGAACTTGGACGACTCTTTCTACTAATGGAGCAATTACCTTCCTACCTACAAGATCTCTTCCTAAAAGTTTTTCTTTAACTTCCAATTTTTCCCCAGTCTGATATTCTAGCTTTTTAATAGCCTCCTCACTTAGAACCCAACGTTCATTTCCAAATTTTACAATAAAATACTCCGCATCAGGATTTATCCACATGTTTGTAACTCCGAAAATAGTTTCGGGCCTAAGAGTTGCCGCAGGAAAAACAAGATCTTCCTCTTCATAATCTCTAAACTTTATTACAACAAAATCTAAAATCTCAGCATTACCTCCTTTTGAGATGTCAGTTTCAGAAGGATCTACAGCAACAGGCCCACAATTGGGACAATATGGTGCAAAATGTTGTTTCTTGACTAAAAGATTTCTCTCGTTTAGTTTTTTAAATTGCCATTGGATGAATTTTTTATATCCTGTGTCAATACTACAAAGCGTGTACCTAAAATCGATAGAAAATCCAAATCTTTTCCATTCGTCGATATAGATATCTTTAAAGAAGTTTACGACTTCAATAGGATCCTTAAGCTTTTCAATAATTTCGTCGGGAACTCCATTAGCTTTTAACATTCCAATAGTAGCGGGGTCTCCTCTTTCGATTTTCTTAGCAAAGCCTACTGAAGGAAGACCTGATGCATGAAATCCCGCAGGAAATAGTACGTTGTACCCACGCATCCTTTTATACCTTGCTATAACGTCGGTATACGTATAACCTCGCATATGTCCTACATGAAGATAGCCAGAGATTCCTGGATAAGCAAATATTATGAAAAACTTTTTCTTACCCTCTTTAGGATCCGAATAAAAAGCCTTTGCCTCTTCCCAGCGCTTCTGCCATTTTTTCTCAAGATTTACAAAATTATATTCTCTGATCATATTCTCAGCCTCTTGTCCTAATGCATTTTATTAAACATTAATCGGAGAAACCTCAAAAATGCTTTTTTGCTAAAAAGTCTCTTTACATCCCTAATAATGCTCCTATAATACGAAATATGATATCTAGCATACATTTCTCTATCTTTTAGACTTTTAAGACGTGCTTTCCATTTTTTTATTTCTTCAGAAGATGACAATATTACATCGGATATTTCCTCTTGTGATTTGATGCGCTTCATGGTGTTTATAATATCGATAGGAGAGGTAAATAACTTTTTATTTAATCGATATTAATCGGGGCGTTGTGCGCCTATCAATTTCATTATTGACAACAACAATACAATGTTCCGTATGTAGGCTGTAGGGGCCAATAGACACTTTATCGCTAGAATATTCTAACACTACATTTTCCTCTTCCTGTGTAAGATCCTCAGCATCACTCATTACAAACGCTAATGGGAATTCTAGCTTAATTTCTCTTATGTCTTTTCCATCCTCTTTTAAATAATAAATATTAAAATTGTAAGAAACTAATTCATCTAAAACTCCCTTTAAATCAATTTTAGACGCATATATTCCTGGTGATGTTCTTATCCATCCTTTTTCATCCATATTTTTCTTTTTTAATTTAATTAAGGCATTACGTATTAATGCTCCAGTACTTCTTTCATCTGGATTTAAATATTTCACGGAATCTCCCAAGACCTTTATGGACACTGGGGGACTTGGGGGTCCTAAGAGAACTCCATAAACTAATGTATCTTTTCTAATACCATGACTCAAAAGAAGGGCTGCATTTAAAACTCTGCAAAAAATGTCTACTCTTCCACCAGATCCCGGTAAGTCTTCTAGTTTAAAGTCACCGTCTGTATTAGCTCGATGCAACACCACTACAAATGCTCTTCGATACATTACTTGCACCCTACGGGAATCTAAGTTGTCTCATGAGGGCCCTTCTTAACTTACGATTTCTCCCAAATGACTTATACAAAGTTCTTAATTGTTCATAATATTTCAATAATTCTCTTACTTCTTCCTCGGAAGTGCCAGACCCTCTTGCAATTCTTGTAATTCTTGTTCCACGGATTATTGATGGGTTTTCTCTTTCCTTTTTCGTCATCGAATCTATTATAACCTTAAATCTTTTAAGCTTCTCTTGTGTAATCTCTAACGCTTCTGCATCAAGAGTGGGCATTCCAAAACCAATTGGTAGGAGCTCCATTATTCTCCTTAAGGAGCCCATGTTAAGAACAGCATTTAATTGTTCGTAAACATCATTCATTGTAATCTTCCCTGACAGCATCTTCTTTGCTAGGTCCTCTGCCTTTTTTTCTGGGACAGCTTCTTGGATTTTCTCAATTAATGCTTTTATGTCCCCCATTCCGAGAAGTCTCGATATAAACGAGTCCGGATCGAAATGTTCAAGGTCATCTATCTTCTCTCCAACACCTATAAAAACTATAGGTGCTCCGGTTTTCGCAACCGCAGTTAATGCACCGCCTCCTTTTGCAGTACCATCCATCTTTGTAATTACAACCCCAGTAATTCCTACTGCTTCATGGAATGCTTCTGCATGTTCTCCAGCTTTCTGTCCAATAGTTGCATCCAAAACAAGCCAAATTTCGTTTGGGTTTAATACATTCTTTATTCTTTTCATCTCCTCAATGAGGTCTTTTTCTAGGGCATGTCTTCCAGAAGTGTCTACAATAATTACATCCGCATCTTTTAACTCCTCTAAGCCCTTTCTTACGATTTTTGTTGGATCTTTCTCTTTAGGATCTCCATAAAACTTTGTTCCCACTTTTTCAGAAAGCTGCTTTAATTGATCATAAGCAGCTGGCCTATATACGTCTGCTTGAATTAAAGCTACTTTCAG
>CBEVQP010000012.1:0-15889 GCA_965552035.1 uncultured Thermoplasmata archaeon
ATAAAAACTTTTCGAAACTACATAAGACCTTTCTTGCGAAGAAGACTTAGGAACTTGTCTATATCAGTGATTTTGAGGATCTCCCTCACACTAACAATACCTACTCCCTTTGAAGTTTTCCTTGAAACATCGGTTGATGTAAACACTATAGGCAAATTATCAGTTATTTCTGAAATTATTTGCAATGTCGAAACAATAACTTCAGTATTACTCCTTCCCTTCTGAATCTTTCCAACTATACCAGAATTCACGTCTTCTAGCTCTTCGGTTGCAATATTGAGTGGATCTCTCCTAGACTCTGCAACTTCTAATCCTATCTCTAAGAGTTTTTTCCCAACAATACTCTCACAACGCTTTTCAACCTTGGGTTTTAGTTCTTGCCACTCTTTTATTATATCAATTCCTGAAATTATAGAAGTACCAAAGAGTTGAACTAGTTTTTCTGCAACATGAATGTCCGCATCCATGCCCCGTTCATACTCCATTATAGTCCTTCTACTCACATTACAAGCATATGCAACATTGCCAAGAGACATATTCTTTATCTTACGCATTCTTTTGAACTCTTCAATATTTATTCTTACGTAGACTCCACCTCTATTTGAATACGCCTTTGGAAGCTTGCCCAAGATATACTCAACAAATGTATTTAATGTTACCACTGGAATCATGTATCGGGAATAAACGACGCCATCTAATAGAGGACCATACGCCGAATGGTCAGAGACAATTATGGGTATGGCATTTATCATAGAGGCTATAGAAATTAGATCTCGTCCTAAATCGCTTTTTATACTATCAACGTTTGATGCATATTTTACTAGGATGATGAGATCATCTCTTTTGGCTATAATATCGAATAAAGTACCTCTTATGCCGCTTATCCTCACTGTTTCCCAACCCTCACTTTCTAATACATACTTAATTATGTCTATTGGATCTTCCACTGCTCTATAGTATTTCCTTAGAACGCTCATACCTCAATACCTTGTTCTTGGAGAGTGTTTGTCATAGGATCGAAACACTCTACAGACATTATAAAGTTAACGAATGAATAAAAACATTATGAATGATCTAAAATTTCGGTGAGAATTATGAAAAAAGGTATGATCCAAGTTTACACTGGGGATGGTAAAGGAAAAACTACTGCAGCATTTGGTCTTGCAATAAGGGCCAAAGGACGGGGATTTAAAGTTGCAATAGTCCAGTTTATGAAAGGAATAGAGTATGGCGAAGTTATTTCTGCTAGGAAATTGGGTATAGACATCTATCAATTCGGCTCTTCCGAATTTGTAGATCCTAAAAAACCTAGAGACATAGATTTCGAGCTTGCTAGGAAGGGACTAAAAAAGGCTAAAGAGCTAATTTTTTCTAAAAATTATGACCTAATAATTCTTGATGAAATCAACGTAGCAATAAGCTTTGGTCTAATAGATAAAGATAATGTTATAGACATTCTTAAAAACAAACCAGAAAATGTTGAAATAGTCCTTACAGGAAGATATGCTCCAAAAGAGCTAATTGAAATTGCAGATTTGGTTACGGAGATGAGGGAAGTAAAGCATTATTTCCAAAGAGGAATAATGGCTAGAGAAGGTATAGAATACTGATGAGGGGTGTGTTTATTGATAACCGTTATTGTTGGTGGATTTTTTGGAGATGAAGGGAAGGGAAAAGTAGCAGCATACCTAGGGGTACGAGAAGGATATTCTCTTGCCGTAAGAACCGGCGCTATTAATGCTGGTCATACAATATTCTATAATGGAAAAGAATATAGATTTAGAGCACTTCCGTGCGCCTCTATTAAAAAAGATTTAGATGTTTTGATTGCTGCAGGAGCCCTTATAAGGCTAGATGTTTTCTTTGATGAGTTAAACCTTATTGGAAGGAGAGAAGGTGTGTTTATAGATAAACAAACAGGAATAATCACAGAAGAGCACGTCAAAAAAGAGATGGAGGATGAATACCTCACCAAGAAAATTGGTTCTACACGCCAGGGCGTTGGTGCAGCAATGGCAGATAGAGTTATGAGAAGACTAAGATTAGCGAAAGATTATGAAGAGTTAGAGGATTTCATTGTTGATGGAATCGAACTTATAGAGAGGCATAGGGAGGAGGGCTCTATACTTATTGAAGGGACTCAAGGAACATTTCTTTCTTTGTATCATGGAACATATCCGTATGTAACATCTAGAGATACCACAGCATCTGGAATTCTCAGTGAAGTGGGGATAGGTCCAAAATATGTGGATGAAATAGTATTAGTCTTTAAATCGTTCGTAACAAGGGTCGGTGAGGGGCCTTTAGAAGGAGAGCTTCCTTTTGAGGAAGCAGAGAAACTTGGGCTTATAGAATATGGGACTGTAACTAGAAGGCCTAGAAGAGCTGCTAAATTTAACTTTAATTATGCAAAAAGGGCAATAAAACTAAACAGCCCAACAGTGTTAGCTATTACTAAAGTTGATGCTCTATTTAAAGACGCATATGGCGTTACTGCTTGGGAACAACTCCCGAAAAAAGCTAAAGAGTTTATTGAAACTATTGAAAGCGAGCTAGGAGTTCCAGTAAAGTACATCAGTACTGGCCCAGAACTAGATCATATGGTGGTCCGCGAGGTATGATTTACGTAGGAATTGACGATACAGACTCAATGAAAGGTATGTGCACGACGTTCATTGCCTTAGAAGGTATCAAAAGACTAAGTAAGCTGGGCATACGTCCAATAAAATTTCCGAGGCTTGTGAGGCTAAACCCTAACATCCCCTGGAAAACTAGAGGAAATGGTGCTGTTTCAATATCATTTGCGAAAAACAATACTGAAAAAGTTCTAATTGGTTGCTGTGAAAACAAAGATATTTATACTACAGAAGATTCGTCCGAAGACATCATGGAAGATGTTTTTGATACGTTTAAAGATATTATTGAGGAATTTTCTATAAAAGAGGATCCTAACACAAGTCCTGGGCTTATTGTCTCGAAGCTGAGTCCTCCAGAAGAGTTTTATTGGAGGGGAGTAAGAGGAATTGTAGAATTAAATAATGTTAAAAAATGGCTAGCCAAGCAAAAAGATAATGTATTATACAAAGAAATTAATGATGGGAGAGGTCTGATTGGAGCTCTAGCAGCTATCGCTTGGAAGCCAAATGACAAAACATTCGAGCTTTTAACATACAAAAGAAAAAACGATTGGCTAAAAAAACCCAATTTCGATAAGGATAGCGTTAAGCTTTTAGATAAATTATTGAAATGCACGTTTGATAACTTTGATTATGTACAAGACTGTGCATGCATATTTCCCAGAGCACTCACACCTGTTCTATACGGTGTTCGTGGAGACTGTTATGAAGAGCTCTATAAAGCATTAAAAATTGTAAAAACAAACCTTCTTATCTATGGATGGCTAATTTTTGAAACAAATCAAGGCACTGATGATCATATTATAGAGAAAACTATAAGGGAAATTAAAAGATTCGAAAGTGTGCTCATAAATGGCGAGGTTGCTTCAAAACCCAAAATTATTGAGGGTGGGCACGTAATTTTCAAAATATCTGATGGTACTGGTGAGATTTGGTGTGCAGCTTACGAGCCAACCAAGGGATTTAGAAAAATAATATTAGAACTTAATCCTGGAGATCTAATAAAGGTATGGGGAAGCATAAAGGAATATGAAAATACCATAAACATTGAGAAGATCGAAATAATTCAAGTCAAAGATATTCTTAGAGAGCGTCCACCCATATGTCCTAAATGTGGAAAAAGGATGACGAGTCTTGGTAAGAACAAGGGATTTAAATGCAAAAAATGTGGACTAAAACTTCCAGAAAAGAAAAAGGAAATAGAAATTATTAAGAGACGTCTAAAACCCGGTCTTTATGAGGTACCTCCTATAGCTAGAAGGCATCTCTCAAAGCCAATAAAAAGAATTAAACAGAGGTGTTCCTGTGGCCAGTGAAATTTATATCGGAATAGCTATTGTTATCCTTCTAGGAGCCCTTTCATATATCACAAGAGCACTTACTATTGAGGGCATAGTTGCGGCTATAATATTAGGTGTCACTATTCTATTCTTTTCAGGACTAAAAGGCCTAGCTATTTTAGTAGCTTTCCTAATTATTGCAAGTGGTGCTACTTTTATAGGAAAAAAGAGAAAAGAATCACTAAAAACTCTAGACTCAAAAGATTTCTTTGGGAGATCTGGATATAACGTTATGTCGAACGGCATTGTTGCCCTTTTAATCTCTCTTCTCTACTCCACACCTGCAGATTCTAATATAATCAATATTGCATATGCTGCATCAATTGCAGGAGTCTTAGCAGATACTCTGGGGAGTGAAATCGGAACTCTCTCGGATAAGGCATACTTAATAACTAACTTTAGAAAAGTCCCTCCCGGAACAAACGGTGGGGTAAGTGTCCTCGGGACCTTGGCGTCATTGGGCGGAGCTGGGATCATTGGACTACTCTCCGTAATTTATGGTGTAGATATATACAAAATAGTAGCAATTACACTTGGAGGATTTGTAGGATCCATTATAGACTCTATAGCGGGTGCAACTCTGGAAAATGCAGGAAAAATTGATAAGGGTGGTGTAAATATTTTATGCAGCGCAAGTGCTGCTGGAACAGGCGTTTTACTATACCTCCTTTTGTCTTAGTATCTTGGCACCAGTGTTTCTAGGAGTGGCACTCATCACTTGCGCTTCTATTCCCTCTTTTTTCAATTGTTGCATCACGATTTGCTTACATTTAATCAATTCTCTCTCAGAGTTCGCAAAACCGTAAATCGTCGGCCCCCAACTACTTTGACCAATACCTCTAAACCCTGCTTCCCTCAAAATTTTGGCCACACCTTCACCTTCCTCAGAGGAAAACAGTCCGCCCTGGGCACTTTCATAATATTCTCCTATTTTTCTTTCTAATTCTTCTAATCCAGTTACAAACTCAAAAAAGTCCCTATGGATTACCGCAGGCAATATTCTCAGAAAAGTTATCCTAAGCAAAGTATCTCGAAGCATATCTGAAGGTTCCCTAGGAATAAGTAACTCTGCCTCGTTTTCCTCAGAAATTTTTCTATTAGATTTCGGGACTACTAATATTACTTTCCACTTTCTTGGAAAAGAAATTCTAAGAATGGCTCTTGGATTTTTTTGTTTATAAACTCCTGAATCTACTATAAAGCCTCCTTTTAAGAAGCTCTCAACACCAATTCCTGAAACATTTTTTCTGCCAATCAATTCAAATAGTTCCCATGGACTCACCTTTATATTAAGTATCTCTGCCAAAATTTTGTTAACTGACATAAGGAGCTGTGTAGTTGATCCTAAACCTATGTGTCTTGGTATATAAGACCGTAACTCTAGAGAAATTTTATCTGAAATCCCAACTCGAGAGAGTAGTTTTTCTAACACTTTCTCGAGATAATTTCTATTTTCATCGTCATTACATATAATCTCAATTCTTTCTGATTTTTTTGCTATAATATCATAAAAGGGCCTATCTATAGATAATCCCAAACCTCCAAATAGAATATTTTTAGAAACAATATTATAGAACCCCAAATGAATTCTTCCAGGAGCAATAATTCTAAGACTACCATTCAAGACCGGAAGCCCTCCTTAAAGCGTTCTTCCACTCTTTGAATATCACATAATCAACTACGGTTCCTGATGCCTCTTTAATTTTCATGTGCTCAATAAGATTTCTTCTAGGCCCGCCCGCAATTCCATCAGCTACAAGAGCAGCTCCCTGTGCAGGTCTTTTTGCTTTTGCTTTAAAGCCTTCTAGTGGTCTAACTGGTCCAATATCAGATAATCCATCAGCTAAATCTTTAAGTAACTTATCATACCTTGAAAGTCTTCCAGAAACTAATATTTCCTTAGGATTTCTAACGGAAACTGTTAAGGCTTTAATAAATTTCATAATATCTTCTAAAAGCGCAACATACGCTTCGTAATATTTTTCGTCCCTATCTACTTTCTTAAAAAATTCATCTGGAGAGATTATTCTCCCTGCAGCAATGTATGACGCTCCGCCCTCAAATAAAACTGCCTTTTGAAATTCCCCAAGAATATACGCAACTTCTCCATCCATTCTTCCATGATTTATGAATCCCATAGGTCCTTGGGTACCTCCTATACCATCTACGACTTGCCCATTTTCTATCCCCACAACCGTAGTATATGCGCCTCCTATTTCTGCAAGGATAAAACTTACCTCTTCATAAGGTATGGACATCATCCTAGATTGCTCATAAACGCCGAGGACGGCAACACAAAGTTTGTCAGCAGTTCCCATATCTATTTTGTTATATTTCCTAAATTTGGGAACCGTCGGAAGGAGAATAACAGAGGGTATTAAATACATCGGAAGATTATAATCTACTGAAAGCCTTATTACTGCATGTAGGCCGCTTAAAACAGATAAACTCGTGTCTTCTCTTCTTAAAAGTGTCGATAAAAATCGATCGTATTCATTAAGCTCTTTTACATGTTTTAATGTAAGTCCATAACCAGAAGGTCCAGAGATTATATCAGGCTCAACAGATTTTATAATATCAACAACTTTTTCGGGATCTCTGTCCACATCCGCTGTTGGAATGTCTTTGTCCAATATAATCCTGTCACCCTCAATTCCAAATATGCTAAAACTAAGGGTCCCAGGATCTATTCCTACAGCCCTAACATCTTTTTCCATATATCATCTCCTCGATAGCTTTTGAGCTGTGAAGGGCAAATATTTGTCCTCATAAGATTAAAGATTATAAGCTGCTTATCATTGCTATTTTTACCATCAAAGGATAAGAACTTCTTAACGGTCAGGATTACTTAATATTCCTGCTTTCTCGATTTTCAAAATATTAACCTCAACGAACTTCTTAAATATATAGTCGATTTTAAATTAGGTGGTGCTTCACAACTTATGATTTGGAGGTGGAAACATGCCATACGCAATATTTAAGGGTAAAACTCAAAAAGATGAAGAAATCTTTACAAAGGACGATCTTGTGAGTAGACAAACTATAAGAACATACGACTATGCATCTATTGGATTAGAGGGAGAGGGATTTATTATTTTAGTAGAAGGCTCTGAGGAGGCTATAAGCAGAGCAAAAGAGATCGCTAAAGATAAGTTAGAGTTTATCGAAGATGATGAAGCTCAAAAAATCTATGAAAAGATCAAAGAGCTGGAAGAAAGCGTTTCTATGGGTGTGGGTGCAATATTTGGGTGAAGTCACTCCCTTCTCATTTCTAATATTTTGGGCCCTTTTCCTACCCCACATACATAAACGTCTTCTATTCCTAAATCAATGAGTATATCCTCGGCCTCTTTTCCAAAAGCAAAAATACTTCCCCCCAACATACATTGTGATGCGTAAATACCATTGTGCCATAATTCTCTTATTATGCTATGCATCTTCTCTGAAATTAGCCCTAATTCCATTGCAAATTCATAAGACAAAGACGCAAACTCTTCTATGCTTTGATCGGAGTCTAAAAACTCCTCTATAAGATCATCCCCAAAGGAATTTATTTTTTCTTTGTATCCTTCGCTTTTTATTATTGTTCTTGTCTTAATTGGTTCATCCACAACTGCTAAAACAATCTTAAGATTTTTTGGAACATTTCTTACTCTCTCCACCATTCCATATGGCGGTATTCCCGGAAGAACTCGTACTTCAAATCCTCCTATCCACTCTGCAACAACATCTCCTAATCCTGTACCACTATGTATCTCTGCAAAGTGAGCGTATTTGAGTGCCTCTTCTTCTTTGATTTTTAGTGCCTTAGTTATCCCAAATAGCGCAGCTAATGTACCAGAAGCGCTCATACCAAAACCTTGAGACACTGGCAGAGATGTTTTTATTTCTATTTCAACCTTATACTTTAAGTCATAATTCTCTAAAAGCTGTTTTACTCCTATCTCAGTAGTTTTTGCCTTTCCATAATTATACTTAGCACTGACATCTATTTCTTTAGACTTTTTCCCTACTACAGTAGCTACTGCGCCCATATCTGTTGAGAAACCAATACCTCTAGAGCCCCTTTGTGCAGGATCTTCATATTCGTCATAGATAGAAAACACTCCTGTAACATGACCAGGTGCGTAAGCCTTAACTTTGAAGTATTCTGGCAACTTCATTCAGTATCTCCTCGGCAATTTTTTCCTTGTGCCCCTCTACTTTTCGGACTTCTCCTTGCTTGTTAATAATATACGCCTCGGCATACTCTGAAGAGAACGCCTTTAAAGTATTTGCTATTGCTATATCGGCATTTACCTCATCTAATCGCTTTTTAGCTTCTTCTATCAATTTTCCCCCACCGTATACCTCAGATTTAAAAATTACGAAGACTCCTCTATAGATTTCCCTAATTTTTTCTATTACTTTTTGTGTAGGTTCTAACTCCAAAATCAAATGCTCCAACTTAGATGGTATTTTTCCCTTTTCGCGCTTTTTTGGCCTATAATCGGAGATCGCTGCCACTGAGATCACTACATCATACTTCTTAGATTGAAGTAAGTCTATAGTCTTTGCAAGCATTTCGTCAACAGTTTCTACTTTATAGATAGTAGCATACATTGACGGATCTACTTTTCCCAACCCATAAACCATATCTACGTTTGCTCCTCTTAAGTATGCTCTTTTTGCAATGTAATAGCCCATTATCCCTGAACTTCTGTTTGTAATAATTCTTATCTCATCGATAGGCTCCGCTGTTGCCCCAGAAAGTATTAGTATGCTTTTTCCCGCGAAGTCCCTCTTTCCAATCTCTCTAATGACTTCTTTAACGATAGTCTCCTTTTCGGGAATCTTCGCCTTTCCTTCTTCTATCTTAGGCTCAATGATTTTAACACCCATATTTTTGAGCTTTTCAATATTTTCTTTAACAATCGGATTTTGTAACATGGCATAATCCATTACAGGCACTATAACCATCTTTATTTGTGCCCCTAAAGCAACCAAAGCTGCAGTAGAGACAACATCGTCAGCAATTCCATTCACTATTTTCCCTATACTGTTAGCAGTTGCAGGAGCTATAATGACGAGATCTGCGTGTTTAACATATTTTATGTGTTCAGTTTCTCCAGTAAACTCAGATACAGGCTTATAACCAGAAGCAAAGTGAAGAGCTTCTTCACCAACAATCTTTAGAGCACCCGGCGTCATAAAGGGTATAACATCAGCCCCATATCTTATTAGTTCTCTTATTATTTTTACTGATTCCAGCGAGGCTATGCTGCCAGTAGCACAATATATAATTCTTTTACCCTTTAAATCGTCCCCCTTAGAACATTTAATAAGCTGACTGGGATGAGACACTTTTCTCACCTTTTGTGAGGGTTATATTTTAATCTCAATTGATAAATATATAAGTTTGAAAAACACGTTGTGTGTGTGGGGGAGTATTATTGAACAGAAAAAATGTAAATATTGAAGAATACGAAAGGCTAGATCTCTCTAACGGGCTTCTAGTAATAGGCTTTCCAGGATTAACCCTTACTGGAACAATAACAGCTGAATATCTTATAAGAGCTCTTAACTTAAGAGAAATAGGAATAATCGTGGGAGATATATTCCCTCCCGCAATTACAGTATCAGGAGGGAAGATTACTGCGCCCATAAGAATATGCGTAGGGGAGGGTGGCAGAGGATATGATAAGATCGTGGTTATGTCCTCGATTACTATTATAGACGATAAATACGCTTACCCTATGGCCAAAATCATTTCTGATTGGATAAAAGAGAAAGAGATCTCCCTCTCGGTGTTAATTGTAGGTGCGCCGGGACAGGGGCCTGACGTGCTATATATAGCAACAACAGAGTATGCAAAATCTGTTGGAGAAATGGTGGGATTATCCTCCCCATCAAATGCTGTTATTTATGGTTTTCCAGCAGCACTTCTACTAGAAGCGTCGAGAAGAGATGTCGATTTGATACTTTTACTTGTAAAAGCTAGGGAGAAAACACCAGATGCTGAAGCCGCATCCGATGCTGTAAAAGTAATATCTCATATTCTTGAGATAGATATAAACACTGAACCGCTAGTGGAAGAGATTAAAGCTCTTGAAGAGAATTTAAAGAATGTTGAAAAAATGAGGAGGTCCGAGACATTAGGAGGGGGAGTATCGTATAAGTATTATAGGTAGTTTAGGTGCGTTCATATGAGTGTTCCATTTAAACTTATAGCTGATACTTATGAAAAACTAGAAAAAGTTTCAGGAAGAATTGAGATGCGATCAATTTTAGCTGCTCTCTTCTCAAAAATACCCAAAGAACAGATTTATGAAGTTGTACATCTTACTCTAGGTCAGATAGCACCAGACTTCTTGGGTATAGAGCCCGGTGTAGGAGAGAAACTTACGCTAAGAGCAATCTCATTAGCAACGGGTGTTGATGAGCAGAGCCTAATGAAGAAGCTAATAGACAGTGGAGATATTGGGAAAGTTGCCGAGTGGGCAGTATCTCGTAAAAAACAAATGGCACTATTCAGAGAAGAGCTTACTGCAGACAATGTGTATAAGAACTTTCTTAAGATGTCTCAACTCTCTGGAGAAGGTAGTATGGAGCTCCGTGTAAGGTTACTTGCAGATTTGTTCCAAAAGGCATCACCTAAGGAGGCCCGATATATAGCAAGGATTGCTTCTGGAACGCTAAGGTTAGGTGTTGCTGAGGCTACTGTTCTCGAAGCACTTGCCCTTTCTATGAACCTTCTTCACAAAAAGGATCTTATCGAGAGAAAGTATAATATATATCCGGACTTAGGTGAGATTGCTAGAATTCTAAGAGATCAAGGAATAGAGGGCATTGAGAAAATAAAAGTTACATTAGGAGTCCCCGTAAGGCCTATGCTTGGCGAGAGAGCGAAAGATCCTGGTGAAATAATTAAACGTCATAAAAAATCTCTCGTAGAATATAAATACGATGGACTTAGGATGCAAATACACATAAAAGAGGATGGTACCGTAAAGATCTTCTCCAGGAGTTTAGAGGATCTTACTGCACAATTCCCTGATGTCGTGAGATTTGTTAAGGAATCTTTCAAAGGAAAAAATGCTATAGTTGAGGGAGAGACTGTTGCTATTGATCCCCATACATTTGAGCTTAGACCCTTCCAAGAGGTTGCTCACCGTAGAGGAAGAAAATATGACATTTTGGAAGCTATGGAAAAGTATCCAGTTGCTACCTTTTTATTTGACTGTATTTATGCCAACAACGAAGATCTCACTGAAAAAAAGCTTATGGAACGTAGAAAAATACTCGAAGGCCTATTTGATTGGGAAAAGGCTGAAAGACTATCACTCTCAGAGGCTAAATTGATAGACAATATCGAAGACCTTGAGAAGTTCTTTGCTCAGGCCATTGAGGCTGGTTGTGAAGGTATAATGGCAAAAGATCCAGAGAGTCCCTATGTTGCAGGTGTGAGAGAGTGGCTTTGGATAAAATACAAGAGAGACTACAAATCTGAATTAACTGATACTCTCGATCTCGTAGCTGTTGGTGCATTTGCTGGTAAGGGTAAAAGGGCAGGAACATATGGCGCTCTGTTAATGGCCGTGTTTAATCCTAAAGAGAATGTATTCGAGACAGTATGTAAATTAGGTACTGGATTTGATGATCTTACTCTTCAGAGACTTCCAGAGATCTTCAAACCGTACTTGCGAGACACTAAGCATCCGCTAGTAAAGAGCAATTTAGATGCTGACTTCTGGTTTGATCCAGCTATAGTCCTTGAAGTTCAAGGTGCAGAGATTACTCTCAGCCCCGTTCATACATGTGCATATAACAAAATAAAACCTGGATATGGCCTAGCAATAAGATTTCCTAGATTTACAGGAAGATGGAGAAAAGATAAAAGGCCTAAAGATGCTACAACAACGTCTGAAGTAATTGAGATGTATAAAGCTCAGAAGAGACTAAAAGTAGAAGAGTAGAACTAATCATTCCTCATCTCCTTGTGAAAAAACCTCTTTTATCTAAAGTGTAATAGAACATTTAAAAGGGTGGTCCCTATCGTAAAAACATGAGCAAGGTAAAAGTAGCAATTAATGGCTATGGTACTATAGGAAAAAGGGTTGCTGACGCAATATTACTTCAAGATGACATGGAAGTAATTGGCGTCTCAAAAACTAAGCCAGATTATATTGCTAAGTATGCCCTAGATAGCGGATTTTCTCTATATGTTCCAGAAGGTTCTGAAGAGAAATTTGAAGAGAAGGGTCTCAAAGTTTCCGGAAGTATTAAAGAAATGATCGAAAAAGCAGACATAGTGGTTGATGCAACCCCAAATAAAATAGGTGCCAAAAATAAGGATTTATATGAAAAAATAGGTGCTAAAGCCATTTTCCAAGGTGGAGAGAAGCATGAGGTAGCAGGTTTCTCATTCAATGCATATATAAACTATGACGCTGCTAGAGGAAGGCAATACGTACGTGTTGTCTCTTGCAACACTACCGGTCTTCTACGAAGTCTAAATGTAATCAATGAGTTATTCAAAATAAAAGAAGCCTTTGCAGTAATAGTAAGAAGAGCGGCTGATCCTGCAGACACAAAGTCTGGGATAATTAACGCAATAGAGCCTACGATTCCAATACCCTCCCACCATGGTCCTGACGTAAAAACTGTTCTCGATATTCCCATTGAAACTATGGCTGTAAAAGTTCCTACAACTCTTATGCACGTCCACACAATCAGGATAAAAACTGAAAAGGAGCCCAACCTAAAAGACCTCCTAGAAACCATAGAAGAAGATTATAAGCGCATCATGCTTGTTTCTAAAGATCTTGGCATAACGTCAACTTCACAAATTATAGAGTTAGCTAGGGATCGTGGAAGGAAGAGATATGATTTATTTGAAGTCATTTTATGGGAAGATAGCATCTCAATTAGCAACAATACCATTTATTTCTATCAAGCAGTACATCAAGAGGCGATTGTAGTCCCTGAAAATATTGACGCTATTAGGGCTATGCTTGAAATAGCAGATAAGGACGAAAGTATCAAGAAAACAGATTCTTCACTAGGAATTGGTTCTTTAAAGATCTAATCTTTATTATTTTTTACCTATTTTTTAATTTTGGTGATAAAATGAAAATACCACATTCACATCCTCGTTACGAATCACTCGTAAGAAGAGAGAAGCTTGCAGATGGTGTAGAGAGGGGTCTTGTACATATTACTGGGCTAATTGCCCATGGTAGAGGGGAGGCTTTTGATTATCTAATAGGCGAAACAACAATACCTCCTGCCCTTGAAGCAGAAAAAGCTGCTGTTGCAGCATTGATGCTAGCAAAAAATCCTGTAATATCAGTTAATGGCAACACAGCAGTACTGGCTGGCAAAGAAGTCATTGAGTTTGCAAAAGAGATAAACGCAAAAATTGAGGTGAATATTTTCCATAGAACTGAGGAAAGATTAAGAAAATTGGTTAACTATATGAAAAGTCTCGGAGCTGAGAGAATATATGGGCTAGAGGCAAATGCCAAAATTCCAGGTCTAGATCAGCCTAGATCTATTTGTTCTTATGAAGGCATATACTCTGCAGACGTAATTTTGGTTCCTCTAGAAGATGGTGACCGCTGCGAAGCCTTGGTAAAAATGGGTAAAATTGTTATAGCTATAGATCTTAATCCTCTCTCAAGAACTGCTAGAACAGCCACAATTACTATCGTAGATGACGTCACACGAGCATTCAGGAATATGATCACTATTGCAAAAGAATTAAAGAGCATGTCTAGAGAGGAATTAGAAGAAGTTCTTAAGAAATTTGATAACAAAGAAAATCTTAATAGAGTTCTAAATTATATCTGCAAACGGCTAAAAAGTATTTACAAATCATCATTAGAGGATTCGCACCCCTCAGGCAAAAGATAGGCGAAGATCATATCTAGGGCCTTATCGTGGAACAAAAGAGATGATATCCTATGAAGGTGCTCATAGTCTGTCCATATTTTCACCCGCATATAGGAGGTGTGGAAAGTCATGTAAAAGATCTTAGCAAATTTCTAGTAAAAAGGGGTTTTGAAGTTACAGTTCTTTCTAACGATATCCCAAAGGGATATAGGGAGTTTGTTCTTGAAGGAGTTCATGTAATACGGACTAAACCTCTTGCAGAGGTTTTTAGAACTCCAATAGATCCTCAGATTTACTTTGCAACGAAGAAGATTGGTAGAGAGTTTGATCTTATACATATACACTTTCCACCACCACTAACACCCTACTTCGCTTCTTCTGCTGCTAAAAAAATTGGAAAGCCTGTGATATTAACGTACCACTGTGATCCTACTCTTGACAATATATTCTTGACATTTTTAGAGAGAGCCTACGAGTATACGCTAGGCAGAAGAATTGTAGCAAACTCTGATGCAGTAATAGTTACAACAGAGCAGTACAAGAGGACTTCAAAGCTTCTTTGGGGAGTAAAAAGTTATTGGGTAATTCCAAATGCAGTGGATATAGAGTTTTTTGATGGAAAGGATTACTCTAAAGAGTTTTATGAGAAATATAATATTGAAGAAGACTTTGCTCTTTTCGTAGGAAGACTTGTTCCTCATAAAAATGTAGAGGTTTTTATCGAAGCTGCCGAATACACAAATGTTAGGCACATCATTATTGGAGATGGTCCTCATAAAAGATTTTTAGAGACATATGCAAAGCATTTAGGAGTAGAAGACAGAGTACTATTCCTCGGAAAAATTCCTAAAGAAGATCTTCGGGCTGCATATTCTGCAGCAAGCTTAGTAGTTTTGCCATCGATTTCTAGGCTTGAGGCCTTTGGAATAGTTCTTTTGGAGGCTTTAGCCATGGGAAGACCTATCTTAGCAGCAGATATTCCGGGGGTAAGCACTATAGTTGACATTATAGGTTCCCCAAAGTTTAATCCTATGGATCCATCCGATCTTGGAGAGAAAATCACAAAAATAATTGAAAATAAGAGTTATTACAAAAACATATCCTTAAAAGGCCAAAAAATTGTTAGAGAAAAGTACAATTGGGGGCGAATTATATCGGAGATTATAAGAGTTTATGAAGAGATCTTTGAGAGAGCTAAAATATAATTTAACGTTTTTATGGGAATACCTTGTCTATGTCTAACGGTTCTTCTTCTTTCTTCTCTGCAACTTTACTTATTAACATCGCCATCGTTATATCGCTTCTAGTTCTCTCTAAAATCCCTCTAATGCTATCTTGTTTGGATCTAAGCGGTATAAGACCCTGCGGATAATGAAGTTTCATAATATGAGAATACATTTCCTCCATATAATTAAAGAACATGAGCGCATCTTGAATCCTATCTTTTCTTAAGCTATCTAACACCTTTCTACGAAGCTCTCCTATAACATCACATAGTCCTAATATGTATGAATCTAATGGGACAGAGAGTTCCTCTGGGTCTGGAACTTCTCCTCTTTCTATTATCTCCTTAAAAATTAAGGCCTCACAATACTCTTGTAATGCATCTCTTATAAATCCTGCTTGCATTACCTCGGGATATCTTTCTACTCTTGCCAAAAGCTGTTGTACTTCATCTCTTAGTTCATTTATTTTAGTCTCAACAAGCTTACCCCTATGAATATCTTGAATTACTTCAGACGATAGTCTTATGATTTCCCTTGACTTCTTTATTGCAAATTCTCTAAGTTCATCCCTCTGATCTAACCACTTTTTAGCCTCTTCGATAATTCTTTCGAGTTTTTTCATATACTTTCACCAGTATAATTAAACACAAATTTAAAATAAAATTTAATCGGAGTATCTGTTAAGATATAAGTTAGTAGTTGGAGGTGCTAAGAATGAAAGTTCTCGTGAATGATGAAATCTCTGAAGAAGGTATCAAACTGCTAAAAGATGCGGGGTTTGACGTAACAGTTCATCATTATGATTCAGATGAGC
>CBEVQP010000013.1:0-15549 GCA_965552035.1 uncultured Thermoplasmata archaeon
TTTCTTTTTAAAAGCCTATCGAGGAACGAAATTCTTTGAGGATTCTCTGGATAAAAGGCAAGTTCAATACCCTTGAACTTGTCATTACCAATCTTCTTCATTGTGGCTTCAATAAGCTTTAGTTGTTCTTCAGGAGTTAGGGCCTCCTCAAGAAGGAGAATCTTACCCTCAAGGATTTTATCGAGGATATATTCAAGCTTTCTTTCGCCTAGAGACTCTAAGATGTTTTTTGGCACAATTTGTACAATGATTTCTGGCATTATACTCACCTAAAGTACTTTATTATGGCCTTGTAGAGCTCCTCCAAATTATCGCCACGGAGGGCACTAATAGGTATCACGACATGTTGGGGAAACGCTGCAATAATCTTGCCTGGTGCAGCGTTAGGAAGATCTATTTTGTTTGCAGCTATAATCGTAGGAATCTTCCGTGCTTCTAGGTTTCCAAGAATTGTGATGTTTACTTGCGTGTATGGATCTTGAGTAGAGTCCATTACTACTATTACCCCATCTACTTCGTCTAGCCACTTAATAGCCTCAATTACTCCTTCTGTAGCTTCTTTGGCCCTCTTTTTAGCCTCTTCTTCATCTAAACCATATTTCATGAACTCTTTATAGTCAATTTTTGTAGCTATGCCCGGAGTATCTGCAATATCCAGGTATATCTTTTTGTTTTTATATTGGAGAACAAGTCCTCTTTTGGTTGTTACCCTTCTAGTTTCGTGGGGTATATCTGATACAGGACCTACCTCGTCACCTACAAGATCTCTTGCTATAGTATTAGCGAGGGTAGTCTTTCCTG
The DNA here is from genome assembly GCA_965552035.1 of uncultured Thermoplasmata archaeon. Taxonomy (GTDB): domain Archaea; phylum Thermoplasmatota; class B47-G6; order B47-G6; family B47-G6; genus B47-G6. The sequence goes on from CBEVQP010000013.1 coordinate 802, forward strand.
CGTTCGGGGGACCATATACACCAATTCTCAGATGAGGTCTACCAAATAACCATAGAAGCCTCCTAAGCAATCGTGATCTCCGTCTCGCCATCTTGTCATCCTCCAGGAAGTATCCATTTTGAATAGAGTGAACTTGTAATGTAATTAATTTTTATAATTATATTCGTCTTGAAATAAAATTCTTCATGCCTAGGTTATAGAAAAAGTGAAACATAATGGCGCCGGGGCTGGGATTTGAACCCAGGCGGGCGTGAGCCCACCGGCTCTCAAGGCCGGCGCCTTGGTCCGGGCTCGGCCACCCCGGCATCCCATATAGAAGAAGTAGGAGCAGGATTTTAAATCTTAGGAGGATGTATGATGGGCAGGGATTAAAATGAGCGGAAAAATTCAGCGTTCAATCATGCGCATTTCGACTTCTACTTCAGTGGGGAACTCGGTTTTCATTATATCTCGGAGAATTTCTGGCGTCGTTAGTTCAATGTAAAGAACACGCTTGTGAATGCGCATTTCCCAGTGGTCTATGGTTTCTGTACCACGCCCGTCAGGAGCCTTTCTTATGGGGACTATAAGCCTCCTCGTGGGGAGTGGTATAGGACCTCTTACGCGGACCCCTTTGTCAAGTGCCTTTTGTCTAAGCTCATCTGCAACCTTAGTAAGCTTCTTGTGGTCTCTGCTAATAAGTGTGATCTTTACCTCTCTAATACCCTTTCTTGCGGGTCTTGTTGACACAGCTCTCCTTGGAGAAGGTGCTGCCATGATGCCTCACCGGGTATTGAATCGAAGCTTAATATAAAAATTTTGAGGAAGAAGGGGATTACTGCTTAGGTACGACGTCTAGGACGATACCAGCACCAATGGTCTTACCCATATCACGAATAGCAAATCTACCGAGTGGTGGGAACTCTTGGACCTTTTCGATGACGAGTGGCTTCGTTGGCACGAGCTTGACTACTGCGATGTCACCGGTCTTAAGGAAGCTTGGGTTCTTCTCAAGGGTCTGACCAGTTCTTGGGTCTTTCTTCTCAATGAGCTCTTCGAATCTACAAGCGACCTGTGCAGTGTGAGCGTGTACAACTGGTGTATAACCAATGCCTATGGCCGTTGGGTGCTGTAGAACTACGATCTGTGCAACGAACTCCTTAACAACTGTTGGTGGGTTGTCTACGTGTCCAGCAACGTCTCCACGGCGTAGGTCCTTCTTTGATACACCACGTACGTTGAATCCGATGTTGTCACCTGGCTCTGCGCTGTCAATTGGCTCGTGGTGCATTTCGATGGACTTAACCTCTCCAGAGACTGCTGGAGGCATGAATATTACTTTGTCACCGACCTTAAGGACACCAGTCTCGACACGGCCTACAGGTACTGTACCAACACCCTGGATTGAATAAACGTCTTGGATTGGAATTCTTAGTGGTTTGTCAACTGGCTTTGGTGGGATTTCAAGTAGATCAAATGCCTCTAGTATGGTAGGACCATCATACCAAGGCATGTTTTCGCTCTTCTTAGCTACGTTGTCACCCTTATAAGCAGATGCTGGAATGATGGCCTTTATCTGCTCTGGCTTGTATCCTACCATTCTTAGGAGCTTCTCAACCTCTTGCTTAACCTGCTCGAAGCGCTCCTTGCTGTAGGGTGGGTGGGTAGCATCCATCTTGTTAATGGAAACTATGACCTGGTTAATACCTAGAATCTTAGCAAGGTATGCGTGCTCTTTGGTCTGCTCCATAACACCTTCTGGGGCAGAAACTACGAGTACTGCAGCGTCTGCCTGAGAAGCACCAGTGATCATGTTCTTAACGAAGTCTCTGTGACCTGGAGCGTCGATAATAGTAATCATGTACTTCTTAGTGTCGAATCTTCTGTGGGCAACATCGATAGTGAGACCACGCTCACGCTCTTCTTTTAGTTTGTCCATAACGAAAGCAAATTCGAAGGTTTCTTTGCCTTTAGCTCTAGCTTCTTCTTTTAGTTTCTCAATGGTTCTCTCGTCAATTGCACCAGTCTCATAGAGCAGTCTACCAATAGTGGTGGATTTTCCGTGGTCTACGTGTCCGATGAACACTACATTCAAGTGGGGTTTCTCTTTTGGCATTATATTCACCTCGTGTTACATTTGTTATTGGCTCAATATTAAGTGGCTAAGAATAAAGAATTATAGAACATTTAAAAGAGTATTGCTCATAAGCTTGTCCATTCGTCTCAAGCAACAAAAGTTTTTATAAATAATTTTTGAAAGGAAAGGCGAGACATCACTCTCTAAAGTAGTCCGCGGTAGGAGGCTCCGGAGGTAGTCCTTTGCGTTCTCTTATGCTCTTTATGACATCCATCTGAAGACTCTCTGGAACTTTTTCGAATCCCATGAATTCTAGGTTCCATATGGCTCTTCCTTGAGTAGCACTTCTTATAGCGTTGGCGAATCCAAACATCTCTGCTACAGGTGCTTTTGCAGTAATTCTCATAGTAACATCGTCTACCATTTCAGTATTAAGAATTGAACCACGTCTTTGCTGAATTTCTTTCATTGCTGCGCCCATATAGTCCATTGGAACATCAAGTGTGACCTTGAACATAGGTTCGAGCATTATGGCATTAGCCTCGAGCATTGCACCGTATATAGCGTTTTTAACTGCAGGTATGACCTGTGCAGGACCTCTGTGGATAGCATCCTCGTGTAGCTTGGCATCTACGAGTTTAACCTTAACCTTCATAACAGGCTCTTTTGCTAATGGCCCTGCATCCATTGCCTCGCGGAATCCGTCAAGTATTAGCTCCATGGTCTCGTTGAGGTATTGGATACCAGTAGTAACATCTAGGAACATGTTTCCTCTGTAGACCTCGACTACGGATTTTCCTAGATTCCAGTCCCAACCGAATTTACTGAGTTTTTCTGCCATGGCTACGGAATCTTTAACCTTTCCAGTAGGTATTGTACCGTCCCTAATTGCCTGGTAAATTTCGTCTTCTAATGGCTCCACGACAATGTAGAACCTGTTGTGCCTGTTAGGCGACTTACCTTCGAAGGGCCCGCCCTGTCCAGTAACGGATTCACGGTATACGACTATGGGCTGTGAGGTCTTTACAGGAACGCCATATTCGTTCTCGATTTTGTATACCGTAACCTCGAGGTGAAGCTCACCCATTCCAGAGAGGAGGTGCTCTCCCGTTTCTTGATTAATCTCAACTCTGAGAGAAGGATCTGCTTTAGCAATTCTTCTTAGAACCTCGACAAGCTTGGGTAGATCACGTGGATTCTTTGCCTCAATTGCGATAGTTACGACGGGCTCAGATACGTAGTGGAACTCTTCAAAGGGCTCTACGTCAGGCTTATCGGAAACAGTTGCACCTGCATATGCGTCCCAAACACCAGTTATAGCTACAACATTTCCTGCAGTAAGCTCCTCGACTTGAATTCTTTCGGGACCTACCATTACTGCAACCTGCTGAACTCTAAGAGGCTTATAGTGACCTATGACATATACCTCCTGACCAGGCTTTATTTTACCGGAGTATATTCTACCGACAGCCACTTCTCCTGCAAACCTGTCGGGGATGATCTTTGTGACCATCATTACAAGAGGACCATCGGGATCACACGCAACCATAGCCTTTCCTACGTCAGATTTTACGTCTCCTCTCCATATGACCGGTATTCTGTACTTCTGAGCCTCAAGTGGGCTTGGTAGATGCTTAACTACCATGTCTAACACAATCTGTGTGATTGGAGCCTTTTTAGCTAATTCTTTTTGTTTTCCACTAGAAACATATTCGTAGATATCTTTGAAGGTAATTCCAGTCTTTTTCATGAAAGGTACTGAGATTGCCCAGTTGTAATATGCAGATCCGAATGCAACGCTGCCGTCTTCAACACGAACAAGCCATTTGTCTTTGAACTCAGGTCTTGCAAATTTTTTGATAAGACTATTCACGTCTTTGATAATCTTAGCGAACCTCTCTTGAATTTTCTCTGGAGGTAGCTTTAGCTCGTTTATAAGCCTGTCAACCTTATTTATGAAAAGTACAGGCCTAACGTTCTCTCTTAGAGCTTGTCTTAGAACGGTTTCAGTCTGAGGCATGACACCTTCAACGGCATCTACGACCAGGATAACACCATCACAAGCTCTCATAGCTCTTGTGACTTCTCCTCCGAAGTCTACGTGACCGGGGGTATCAAGAAGATTAATGAGGTATTCACTTCCCTCATACTCGTGAACCATCGAGGCTGCGGCGGTCTGAATAGTAATACCTCTTGCTTGCTCTTGCTCATCGTAGTCTAGAACTAGCATTTTACCAGCGTATTCCTCTGATATCATTCCGGCTCCCGCCAGCAGGTTATCGGAAAGCGTAGTTTTACCGTGATCAATATGAGCAATAATACCTATGTTTCTAATCTTGTCTCTTTGAGTCATTAGGTACTTTACTTTCTTTATGTTCTCTTCTCTCCTGCCCATTAGTTACACCTCATTAGGACATCATTATCTGGAGCTCTTAGCAATTCTCTCAATCTCATCCTTCTTAGATATTGCATAGCTCTCTGGGCTGTTTCTTGCTGTATTAATAATTTCCTCTGCAAGGCATTCCCAAATCCTCTTTTTGTTCTTGCGCGACTTTTGAATGGCCCCAATAGCTATGTTTCTAAGGGCCATATCAAGCCTGCGCATCGGAGAAACATCTACAGCTCTAGGAATCATTACTCCTCCCATTTTTAGGTTTGTTACAGCTTCTCTCGGCGCAGCGTTTTCAAGAGCTTTTACGAGTACTTGGATGGGGTTTTGTTTAGTTCTCTTCTCAATAATCTCGAACGCGAGCTTTACTACTTTATAGGCCTTCGTTTTCTTTCCAGTGTATTTTCCAGTTCTCATCATGTTGTTAATGAGTCTCTCTACGATGTTAACCTTAGCCTTTCCAAAACGCTCCTGAGAAAATCTTCCATGAGAGTGAAGGACAATACGTGGTGTGAGATCAATATATCGAGCAAGACCGGGATCCTCTACTTTCACATCAGATAAAGACCACTTACCAAATGCCTTGAAAAGGCTCTCCCAGTCATTAAGGATCTTTTCGTGAACCTCTTTTAGCTCTTTCTCTGTTAAATTGAATTTAGGAACATCATTTCCCTTTTTAGCCATGATTTTCACCTTCTAGGCTTCTCTTTCTTACCACGTCTAAGCTCTTCGAGGGATATTCCATTTACCTTGATTACCTTGTATCTGACACCTGGAAGGTCACCTACAGATCTACCTTTACGTCCACCGATACCCTCAATTATTACTTCATCGTGCTCGTCTATGTACTTAATAGCACCATCTCCAGGTGCAAAGGCAGTAACAATTTTACCATTTTTAATTAACTGGACCTTAACACACTTACGAATTCCTGAGTTGGGCTGACGTGCCTCGACACCGACTTTTTCAATAACGATGCCTCTAGCCTGTGGAGCACCCTCTAGTGGATCATATTTCTCTTTGAGTCTTAGTACTCTCCTCTTATAGTATGAATCGTGCCATCTGTACTCCTTTCTTACTTGTTTAAGCTTTCTTGCTGCAAACAGACCATTTGGCATGGATATCACCTCTACCCTCCGTTAGAGGATAACCCTAAGAGGGTTAGTGGGAGTATCAATATGGAGATGTTTGTTGAGAGTGATGTCTATGAGCTAAACATATAGGAGACATATATTAATTTTGTTTATGAAAGAGACACGATCTGAGAAGAAGATTAACATGGGCTACCATAACAAATACATAAAAACCCTGAATTGGCCTTCTAAAAAGCCAGATGAGCTATAAAGAGTTATGAAAAAGGGAACAAGAATTTATACAACAAGAACAGTGTCAATATCCTCAAAGTGTCTTTTGACAATTTCTTTTGCCAATCTAACGTTTTTGCCAGATTTACCAATGGCTTTAGGCTTTATTGCAGCATCAACGTACACATAAGCCTTTTTCCTGCCCTCCTCCTCTATTATTTCTACCTTCTTTGGTTTATATGGTGCGAAGATGTTCCTAATGAAAATTGCTGGATCCGGATTGTAAGAGACAATCTTAATGTCGTAGTTTATGTACTCTTTCAGAAGCCTTATTTTAGAACCATCCTTGCCTATTGCTTTTATCGCAGGGCCGTCGATGATGAATATGATGAGATTATCCTCGCTTTTTATTATACAGTCTATTACTCGTACCCCTGTTACTCCTTCGAAGATATTTATGTACCCTATTTCGTCGGATGTAAAAACTATCTCAGCCATAAGTTCGAGCCTCTTTTAGAAGCTCCGATATATTTACGGGGCCATTATCAACAACAGTGAGTGTAGTTACCACAAAAGGCTTTCCACAGAGAATCCCTAAGTTTTCTGCTGTATCATTGTAGTGGTAAATTGGAACTTTTCTCTCTCCTGCAAGTTTCTCTATCTTCTCTCTCTTTTCTTTAGGACAGTTTTTAGCCATAATAATGAGCTTTACCTCTTCGCCCTTCTCAAGTATTTTTCTGGCCTGATCAGCACCATATAGAACCTTTCCGTTTCTTACAAGATTCCTTATAATGTCAGCTACGTTCACCATGTGCTTTTCCCCTCCTGACAACGAGCTCTACAAGACCGGTTCCTATAGGAACGACACGTCCAATTATTACATTTTCGTAAACTCCGCGCAGTTTATCTTCTTCGCCACGTCTAGCAGCCTCAAATATGTTCTTAACAGTAACTTCGAATGCTGCCCTTGCAAGTGGTGAGAACTTCTCTCCTGCGATACCTTGTCTTCCAATAGCCTCTACACGCCCATTTTTTGTCATCATGTCAGCGATAAGCATCAGATGTCTAACGTCCACCTCAAGACCCTGTTCCCTAAGAGTACTACTAGCCTCCTCGATTATAGCACTTCTTGCTGCCTCAATGCCTAGGACCTTATACACTTCGAAGATGTCGTTTGTTTTTACTCTACGCCAGTCAATATACTCTTGCTTTAGTACTTCCATGAGGTTTGAACCCTCTGCCATAAGTTTAAGCTCAAGCACCTCTCCGCCAGGACCACGGATCTCTCTTATGACGATTCTTCTGATACCCTTAACTCCCTTTACTATGTGTTTCCTGATATCGTTTAGAACCTTATAGAACTCGTAGTAATTTTGCCTCTTCTCTTCGAGTCTTAGTATAATTGTCCTATCGTCGGGCTCTTCATAAGTTCCATATGTTTTAATCTTCTTTATAATAGCCTTTTTCGCTTCGTTCATTGACTCTATTCCGTGCCTTTCGGCACGCTTTGGATCGATCCTGATTTCTATGATCCACTCATCAGGATTTGATATGATATCAGCAATGTCAGAAACATATGTCATGGAAAGTCTCTTAGCAATCTTCTGTGCTATCTCACGATTTGACTTATGTTCTGGAAGCAAATAGATCGTCATAACTGGTGTACTAGGCTCTTTACGAGCGTCTACAATCTCAATGAATCTGGGTAGACCTAAAGTTACGTTCATTTCTGCAACTCCTGCGTAGTGGAACGTACGCATCGTCATCTGTGTACTTGGTTCGCCAACGGATTGTGCAGCGACGATGCCCACAGCCTCTCCAGGTTGCACCATGGCCCATGAATATTCTCTTACGACTTTCTTTATCACCTCATCCAGCTCATCGTCCGAAATTTCTCCAGATTCATAGTAAGCAGCAATTTCCTTAATGAGTTTTAGTGGAAGAGCTGTACCTAATGATTTTGCTTTCTCAAAGATTTTCTTCTCGATGTCGTTCTCAAGATTTCTTTCTACTTCAAGGACGTAGTCATCTGGAAGATCATAGAACTTTATAATTTCAGCTACTTCTTTCCTAGCTGCCTCAATTTCAGCTGGCTTAGCAGGTCTTTCGAGTTCTTCAGTGACTTTAATGCCCAAGGAAGCCAAAACTTTAGGTATTTCAAGTGCAGGGACACCAATTTCTTGAAGGATGTTTATTGCTGCCTTCCAATTTTCCTTAGCTAGTTTTGAAAAACTGGTATATGAGTAACCTTTTTCTACCAATTTTTCAGCTATATCTTCAGATATTCCTCGTTTAACATAAGTTGAAATTAATGATTTTTTCTTTGACATGATGATCACCTTGAGGCTTTTTCAGCCTTTACCTCTTCAATAATACGCTTTAGATCGACAGTTCTTCCTCCTGCACTGCGAGATGGATCAACACCGTCGTCTCCATAGACGAACTGTATAACTCTACCTTCACCGTCTCTCACAGTACCGTCATAAGCCACATATACGCTATCGAGGGCATTTACAAGTCTTCTTTGCATGTAACCTGAACGTGACGTTCTCACAGCAGTGTCTACGAGACCCTCGCGCCCACCTGCACTGTGGAAGAAATATTCTATTGGGTTGAGACCATCCTTATACGAGGATGCGACAAATCCATGAGGCTCAAGCCCTAAATCTCCACGCTTGAAGTGGGCAGTGGTTCTTCCTTGGAATCCACGATTAATACGAGACCCTCTAATAGTCTGCTGACCAAGGCTACCAGCAGTCATCGTGAGGTCAAGCATCTTGGCTCTTGCACCACTTCTGGCCATAAGAACGGCGTTGCTCTTGAGACCTAGGTGACGCTCTACAATCCTACCAATATCCTCTCTTGCCTTGCTTAGTTCTTCCATTATCTTTGATTCGAGAGTGTCTCTAATAGTTCTTCCTACTTCAGCTTCTAGAAGGCCCTTCTTATACTTATCAATGTAATCTGCAATTTTTCTTCTAGCCTCTTCTATTCTTTCTTTTACTTTCAGTTTAGCCTCTTCAGGAACGTCAACGTCAGCGATACCGGTTGTGAACCCATATATGGTATCTACAACTACACCTAATGCTGCTATTTTATCTATAAACTTATGTGCAAAGTCTGTACCATACTTTCTAACAACTGCGTCAATTATTATGCCTTTGAATGCACCAATACCTGCCTCGTCTATAGAACCGCGTACAAGTCTTCCGTTTCTAATTTCTACAATAGCGTCCTCTTTCATTTTGTCTTCTACTTTCTCGAGTTTGCTTCCGATCGTTGCATCGAATAATAAGTTGAGATCTTTTGGTAATATTAGGCTGAAAATCGTTTTACCACTCCAGTATTCTTTACCGTCTATAATTTTATCTGGTGGCGGGAGATCTCCTTCGTACTTAATTGCTGAGAGAATTCTAGAGACCTCGTCTTTAGAGAATAGGCGCTCGCCATGAGTCAATATAAAGAGGCCTGAAATATGGTCGTGGATACCTCCAATTATGGGCCCTCCAAAACGTGGTGAAAGAATGTGCTCTTGAACTTTCATAAGGATCTCTGCTTCAGCTCTGGCCTCTTCTCCTTGTAGAACATGTAGGTTCATCTCGTCTCCATCGAAGTCAGCGTTATATGGTGTACAGACTGGGAGGTTAAGTCTAAAGGTTTTGTATGGTAAAACGCGAACAATGTGTCCCATAATTGACATTCTGTGAAGAGAAGGCTGTCTGTTGAAGAGGACAATATCGCCGTCTATGAGATGACGTTCAACAACCCATCCGGGCTGGAGCTCTTGTGCGAGCCTCTCTTTGTTGTTGGGCGTGATAACTAGCCTTATTAGTCTGCCTCTTGCGTCAGGCCTATATACGGAATTTGCACCGGGGTATTTGTGAGGACCATTACGCACAAGTTTGCGTAGCTCTTCGATGTTATATTCTGTAACCACAACAGGAACTGTTAGTTCCATAGCGACTTCGTATGGAACACCAACCTCGTTTATACTAAGTGAGGGATCTGGAGAAATTACTGTACGGGCAGAGAAGTTAACTCTTTTACCTGCTAAGCTACCTCTAAATCTTCCCTCTTTTCCGCTTAAACGTTCAGTAAGTGATTTAATAGCCTTGCTAGTCCCTCTATGTCTTGCAGAGGGAACTCCTGGAATTCTATTGTTAAAGTAAGTGGTAATATGATATTGAAGCAAATCCCACAAGTCTCCTATAACAATTTGAGGAGCACCACTATTTCTGTGCTCCAAAAGCTTATTGTTGGTCTTAATTATGTCTACAAGCTTGTGTGTGAGGTCGTCTTCTGAACGCTCTCCACTCTCTAGCGTGATTGTAGGTCTTACAGTTACTGGAGGCACCGGAAGAACTGTGATAATCATCCACTCTGGTCTTGAGGCTTCAGGATCAAGATCATATAAAAATAGTTCATCGTCTGGGATACGTTCAAAGAGATCTCTCATTACATCAGGCATTATTCTGTGACGATTGTAGGTCTTCTCTGATTTCACTTTGGAGATTACCTTCTCAACTAAGGTACTTGCACTAATAGGACTCTCGGACTCGCCTAGTATCTTACTTGCAATGTCATTTAATCTGGTATCAATCAATTCCCATCTGTAGTATTTTGTTATCTTCTCATATTCGACGTCAAGTGATAGAGGCATCCCACAGTGAGGACAACGTGCGCTCTCAATCCTAGAATAATTCTTTGCCGTTTTGGCTAATGAACTAGGAACGTGCAGCTCTCCAATTTTGTCTACGTAAATGCCGTTTTTATAAGCCTCCTCAGGACCTCCTATACTTTCTATGATTTCTCTGACTTCTTCATATTGAGCTCTTAGAATCTCTGCGTATTCAGAATTCTTTGCAGCTTTAGAAAGTTTTTCAAGAATGTTGACGAAATCCTCTATAAGCTTAATTTCTTCATCATAAACGTTCTTTGCCTCTATTGGATCGATGCCTGAAATCGAAACCCTTCCTCTGAATATATCAAGTTTGTTGGTTCTGTGCATGTTGTTTATGAAATATGAAATAATGTCTTCCATAGCGTTTCCTGTTTTGTTGGCTTTAATAAGGAAGTCTAGGACTTCAGACACGACTTCTATATCGTTTATACCAAATTTATCAAAGATTTTAAGGAGATTAATAACGTCCTCATCCTCAAGTGCATCCATTATAGATTTTAATGACTCTGCGCCTTGAATCATATCTTTTGCAGTGTGAATCAACCCTACATCCATTAAAGAAAGCCTATAGTGGAATGTATTGTTAATGTCCTCGTCACCTTTCCAAAGAACTCTCCCTATTTCGTAAATAATTCTAAGATCCTTTCTCTTTGAAAGACTCCTTTGAATGACCATGCGAAGAACTCTTTTATACATCTTCCTGTCCCATTTAGACTGTTCAATCTTTTTCCTAAAAGATTCCTTTTCCTCTTCGGTTAATAATGATCTTCCACAGTGTTCACAAGTAGCCCTAGCAACGTTACGAATAGTGTCGACAAACCCGATATGATAAACAGGATACGCGAGCTCTATATGGCCAAAATGACCAGGACACTGACCACCGCGTTTTCCACAGGTCTTACAAACAGCCCCGGGCTCGAGAACTCCAAGACGAGGATCCATGAGACCTCCTGATACGGGCAGTTTGGAGCTATCATATACCTCATAGTTTTTGACTTCCATTACTGAAATCTTTCTGACGATTTCTGGACTCATTATTCCGAATTTTATTGATTTAATCATTTTTGGACGAGTATTTAATCCTGAAGGTGAGGAAATCATAGGACATCACCTAGTCTAAGTCTTGGGAATACAAGCATGGACTTAAGTTCATCCATAAGGAGCTTAAATGCGTAGCTAACTTCGACTGGGTGGATATTATCTGAAGTACCACAGACCCTACAATAGCGTTTCGCCACGCCTCCACTCTCTATTTCATCTACGATATTTCCACAGTTTCCACAGACGTATATTACCGTCTTGTCAGATTCATCAAGCAACCTGTCTTTGAGTGCCATTGCCGCACCGTGACCTATAAGACAGTCTTTCTCCATTTCTCCAAATCTGAGACCTCCATGGCGGGATCTTCCTTCAGTTGGCTGTTTGGTGAGAATCTGAACAGGACCACGAGATCTTGCATGGATCTTGTCTTCTACAAGATGGTGGAGCCTCTGATAATAAATAACTCCCATGTAGATCTCTGCTGTGAAACGCTTACCTGTACGTCCATCGTAAAGCACTTCTACACCCCTATATGAGAATCCAAGCTTCTTCAGCGCCTCTCTTAGGTCAATTTCCTTCTCTCCAGAGAATGGTGTCCCGTCAACTTCACGTCCCTCAAGTGCTCCCACCTTTCCAGCGAGCATCTCCAAAATGTGGCCTATTGTCTTTCTTGATGGGATGGCGTGAGGGTTGAAAATAACGTCTGGAATTATTCCGTCTTCCGTGAAAGGCATATCTTCTTCAGGTACTATTAGCCCTATGACACCTTTCTGTCCATGTCTCGATGCAAACTTGTCTCCTATTTGTGGTACCATATGACTGCGAACTTTGACCTTAACGAGAAGGTTCTTATCGTTTCCAGGAACGGAAGTTGCATAAGCAGCATCTACAACTCCAAACTCCTCTGGTGAAAGTCTTACGGAGTTATCTCCTCTTGATAGTGCTATAAGACCTTCTCCTCCAAATCTTGTAGGTGAAATCTTTCCTATAACAGCGTAGTTACCCTTAACTCTAGATCCAACACGTGCAATACCGTCGTCGTCCAACTTTTCATACGTTTCAGGACGGTGTTTCTTAGAAGGCTTATAACGCGTCATTATATGCTCGCTTATTGGGTTTACAATCTCGTCGTATGCACCTGGCATCGCATATGTGTGCTCTTGAGTTTCATATGTTCTGAATGATACGGATCTCATTAGGCCACGCTCTAATGCGGCTTTGTTGAAGATAATGGCGTCTTGCATGTTGTATCCTTCATAGCTTATAACAGCAACGACAAGGTTTTGGCCAGCAGGCCTGTGCTCAAATCCAACGTACTTCGAGACTACACTTCTTACTATGGGTCTCTCTGGATAGAACATTATGTGCTGTCTCGTGTCTGGCCTGTATTTGAAGTTGACGAATGGAAGTCCTATAGCCTGTCTCATCATGTTTGCTCCATAAACATTTCTTGGAGAGGCGTTGTATTCTGGGTACGGAATCATCGACGCTGCAAGTCCAAGGATAAGGAGTGGATCTACTTCAATGTGGGTGTGCTCGTCGTTGAGGTCTTCAGGGTATAGAGCAACGTATACATTTTCTTCTTCGTCTGCATCAATGAACTCTACTATTCCATTAAGCACAAGGTCGTGCCATGTTATTCTACCTTCTTTAAGATCCCTTCTTATGCTTTCAAGCTCTCTCAAAGCAAGCTCTCTTATGCTTGGTCTCTTATTAACAAGGTAATCTACAATAGCGTTAATTATTGCATCTTTATCTTGTTCAACTATCTGGCCCAACTTCTTTAACTTCTCGTCACTTCCAAATATCCTTAGACGCACAGTTATCTCGCTAAGAACCTTCGATAAGATTTCTTTAACGTTATCTATGTTCTCCTTTAACGTGTCGTCCTCCCATGGAATTTCAAATGCGTCAATATTCTTAAGACTGACATCTATAACATCGTTTGGTAACATGTAATGAACAAGACCTCTTAATACGATTTTCATAAAGAGCATCTTCGTGCGCACGTCGTTTGTAATCTTGGATATCTCTGGGTTCTGGCTAAATACTTTGTATAAATCGTCTAATACAGCTCTTCTAACTAAAGTGCGTACAGAAATGAGTGGCCTTCTGATTCTTCCTGCATCTGCAAGGACGTAAATTTCATCTGTAATCTCGTCATATCTTACGTTAATTTGCCTACGCTCGTGGGCCTTAAACATCGAAGCGAGATGCTTTATGTGGATCAAGTATCCTCTTCTAAGAGCTTTTAGCGTGTTTAACGTCTCACTAATTAGCGGCCTCTTCCATGTCATTATAATGGCGTCATATGCGCTAAGTAGACCATTCATGAGTGAGACTAGCTCTGAGATCGTAACATCCCTTTCAAGCAATCTTGTCAGCTCTAGAATTATCTCTTTTATCTCTTGGGATGATGTAACTTCCCTTATAGCAGATGCTTTTAGATACTGACCATATATTACAGCTCTACGATAGTATCTTGCATATTCGGATGAACCCGTCTCTAAGTTTTCGTGAGGTCTTATTATCCTCATAATGTTCTCTAGAATTGTCTCAACAACCTTTTGACGCTCTTCTCTTAGAGCTTTAAGTGCATCATCTTTAGAATACTTCTTAGAAATATACAAGCGTACAATACGAGCAGCAGCTCTAGTGTATATTAAATCATAATAACCGGCACGCTCAGTACCGTTAATGATTAGGGTAATGTCTGATATAAAGTGCAAGAGAATTTCTTTTGCAGCACTTAGTATGTACCCAACTTCTCTATCTGCAAATTCCGTTAATGCCTCAACAGTTTGCGGATATTTCTCTTTCAACTTGTTCTCTTCAATAAGCTCCGTTAGGAACTCCTTAAAGGAGGATATATTTTCATAGCTTATCACTAATTCTTGAAGAACCTCTCTTGTGATATCCAAGATTTGGTCTCCTACTTCTGCTTCGTTTATAAGTCCATAAATCAATTTATTCATGGTTCCTATTGTTTTTATGACGCTCTTCTGAGAATATGATCCCTGTGGCAGGTGCGAAACGGCCTCTAGCAATTTTCTTGCAAATTCTCTACCCACTACATCTGATACTACACTTCTTATTAGGCCGTCAATATTTTCGAAATCTCTCTTTCCTTCGAGATATTCTTGTACCCTGTCTAAGATTAGGGCTTTTGATAAGACCTCTCCTTTAACCTCTATTAAGATCTCTCTTAACCTCTCTAGATCTCCAGCAACAACTCCAATGGGTAGATTATTCACGTAGACTGTAGGCATATTTGTCT
>CBEVQP010000014.1:0-15287 GCA_965552035.1 uncultured Thermoplasmata archaeon
TGGCATGATAATATCAATAATGGGGGATCTCTGTGGCCCATCAATTAGAGTTGGTAATCTAGATAAGGATATACTGCTAAATCCAGGAGAAGAAGGTTATTTCGTATTAAAAGAAAAAGCTAGTGGCGATTCTAAGGAGGTTCCTATCCCAAACAAAAAATTCTTCGAAATCATCTCCGAGGGAGACACTATAATTATGGATGATGGTCTTATTAGACTTTCCATTGAAGATGTTTCGGGGAATTTTGCAAAATTTAAAGCAATCACCAGCGCCCATATAAAACCCAGAAAAAGCGTAGTTATCTTTCAAAAAGAAGTTCCTTTACCCTCTATAACTGAGAGAGACATGAAGGCTCTAAAAAGTGTGGTAAAAACAGGGGAGATAGACATTGTGGCTGCTAGTTATGTAAAGAGTGCTAGAGACATAGATAATCTTAGAGATATTCTTAAGGAACTAGGAATAGAAGAGATAAAAATTGCAGCAAAAATAGAAACAAGAAGTGCTGTACAAAAACTAGATGAAATCGTACGAGCATCTGACTACATTATTGTGGCTCGGGGAGATTTAGGTATGCACTATCCTCTCGAGGAGATTCCAAACCTCCAATCTAGGATTGTCAGGACAGCAATAATTATGGGAAAACCCGTTTATGTCGCTACACAAATCTTGGCTTCTATGGTTAAAAGCCCAATTCCCACAAGAAGTGAAATAGTTGACGTAGTGTATGCAATAAAAGATGGTGTAGATGGATTTTTAGTTACAGGGGAAACGGCTATTGGAGAATATCCTGTAGAAGTCATAAGATGGCTTAAAAAGATTTTAAACACATATGACGTAGATACTGAGGCTATTCGCAGAAATGTTTCTCGTGAGTTGGTAAAATATGCTTTAACTCAAAGAGATAGGTTTGCTGAGGGTGTGGTAAATTTATCCGAAAGTCTTAATGCTAAATTAGTAGTTTATACAAAATCTGGTGGACTTGCAAAAAGAATTGCTAAATTTAGGCCAAAAACGCCATTTTATGCTGCATCATCAAACCTAAAGATTCTAAGACAACTTTCGATTATTTATGGCGTAATACCCGTAAAAGTGTCTTCACATGAGTATTCTGAAGGACTTGATGAAACATTCGAAAAGCTTAAGGAAACTGGAGAGCTCTGCTACGGAGACACTGTAGTGCTTACATATGGACTTATAGAAGAGCCCACTCATCTCGTAAAAATAGTGCGAGTTTTATAGAAGGAGTGTAGTAAATAAAACTTAAATAGTGTGGGGTAGTGTATTATTATGACTCAAAGCCCCTCTTATATTTAAAAGCCCGCCAAAGATAGGGCGGGGTGGCAGAGGGGCTATGCGACGGGCTGCAGACCCGTTGAGCCGGGTTCGAGTCCCGGCCCCGCCTCCACATCATAATATTTATGTGACTATTTTTTCTAGCTCATCTGTTTCTGCTGCTCTTTTTATCTCTAGCGCTACGCGTTTACCAGTGCTCATTGGTTGCCTCCACAAAGCGTTTCCATATGGGTGTCCTATAGCCATATGAATGTTTGTTCCTCCACCTACTCGCACAGCAACGTCAAAAACATAAAAGTTGAGATCTTTGTCGACCGCTGTTTGTAAAGTAAATGGGCCTATAACACCTGGCGGATATTCTCTACGGGTTGCCTCTAAAAACTTTTCCGCAATATCAAACACCTTTTCTAGAAGAGATTCTCTTAAAGTTGCTGTAGAGTGTCCACATACTATATACTCTGGCACTTTCTGATGAGCTGGCAATTTTAATTGTTGTTCTGCTGGAAGTCTTACAAGACCGTCAAGATCTGTTTCAAATCTCCAATCTACACCCAAAAGTTCAAGTTCGTTATCAAGAGGACTAAAGAAAAAGTCAAAATTAAACACTGGACCCAAAATGTAACGTTCAATCCGTGCCCTCTTTAGATCCTCTTCAGTAATTATTCCTCTCTCTATTAGTTCTTTAGATTTTTCCAAATACTCTTTATAGCTAGAAGCAGTAAAGAACCCTCTTTCAAGTCGTTTTTTAGCGTGAGGAAGTTTTACTATGACTAAAAAGTTTATTTCCTTAGCATTTATTTCCTCTGGAAAGGGGATTTCAGCTTTTTTTAGTATTGTATAATAGTTTTCTTTGAAGCCTCTTTCTTCAACTTTTAATAACCATCTATTCCCAAAAATGGGTATCTTAAATGAATTTTCTATATTTTCAATGCCTACATAAACTGCAAAGCTCCTGTTAGGGATAAATATAACATGATCTTTAATTAAACTGTCTTGAATGCCTAGGACGTTTCTAAACTTATCTAATACATAAACTTTGTCTATCACACCCTTTTCCAGACCATCAAAAGTTTTTCTTTTGATGAAGTACTTTGCATATGTTTTCTCCCTACCCTTTTGACAAATTACTATTGTTCTTAACCCAAGCTCCGAAGCTCCGTCACAGATATCTATAGCAGAGTGGCTTCCAATGACACCTATAGATACCTCCTTTCCATACTTTTTCACGATTTTCTTTATTTCGTCAATATTGATTGTCACTATCTTCCACCTCTAATTTCGCTCATTCTCATGATTTTTCTTTGTATAGATGACAGTTTTCCTATATCCCTGCGCCACCTATATCCTTCACCAGATATTCCATATAATATAGCATTCTCAACTGATTCTTCTGCTACTGATATATCTGGATGTGTAGAATACACGGCAACCGCACGAGAACCGAGAAGCCTTAATTTATCATTCTCTTTAATCACAGAGGCGTAAACCACATCTGCATTGAATTTCTTAATTGTTTCTTTGTCTATCTTAATCCATCCTGGCGTCTTTTGTAGAGGATATCCCAACGGAACTACGTACTTTACAATAGTCGCTTCATTTCTAAAGAGCTCATTCCTTAAATTTCCGTCAATAATCCTCTCAAAAACCTTAGCCAACGAGCTATCCATTATAGGAATTACGTTAATTGCTTCTGGATCGCCAAACCTTGCATTAAATTCTATTAATTTAGGTCCAGTAGCGTCTACAATAAACTGACCATAAATAATTCCTTTGTAAACGATTCCCTCTTTTTTAAGTGCCTCAATGGTTTGTTTGATACACTCTTTAGCTATTTCTACATCTTTCTCATTTAAAAAGGGAAGCTTATGGTCTGACATAGAATAGGATCCCATACCGCCCGTTTCTGGCCCCTGGTCACCTTCAAATGCATGTGGATGATCTTGGACAATTGGCATGAATGAAATTCTCTTTCCATCAACAAATGCTTGAAGTGTAAATTCCTCACCGTCTGTCCGTTCCTCTATTAATACTTTTCTTATTTTTCCAATATTCTTTTCAAAAATCTCATCTACATACTTCTTTGCCTCTTCGTTGTCCTTTAATGTTATGCCAACAACTCTAACCCCCTTTCCGCCTGTTAGGCCTGCAGGTTTTACTACCACAGGCTTTTCAAACTCGTCGATAAATCTCTTTGCATCTTCTGGATTATCAAATGTTCTTTAAAGTTTCTTTCCGGGAATATTGTATTTCTCCATAAGCATTCGTGCAAATGATTTGTCCCACTCTATTTTTGCAGCCTCTCTCGTAGGCCCAACACATGCAACCCCCTTCCCCTCTAGTCTGTCTACTATTCCATGTGCTAATGGGTCTTCCGGACCTACGACTACAATGTCAGGTTTGATTCTAAGAGCGTATTCTACGATCCTATCTATATCCGAAGGTTTTCCCAATGTATATCCGCGCACAAGATCCGCTATTCCAGGATTCTCATGAAACATAAAAGCATAGACTTCCGCTTCCTCAGAAAGCCTCTTTACTATTATATATTCTCGTCCACCACTACCTACTACGAGGAATTTTAATTTTTCCATGTTTATCTACCTCTATGGGATACATTCCACTAAAACATCCCGTACATACTCCTTCTTTTCCAATTGCCTTTTTAAGACCATCTAATGAAAGATAATAGACAGTATCCGCACCAATCATGTCCGTGATCTCTTCTATATCTAAAGTATTTGCCAAAAGTTCTTCTTTGGTGGGAAAATCTATGCCGAAGTAACAAGGGTGCCTTACCGGTGGAGAGGCTATTCTCACATGTACTTCGCTTGCGCCAGCTATCCTTACTATCTCTACGATTTCTTTCATTGTAGTTCCTCTTACAATGCTATCGTCGATCAAGTATACCCTTCTATCTTCAATGACATCTTTTATTGGACTTAATTTTATGCGTACTCCCAACCTTCTTAAACGTTGGGTAGGAAGAATGAATGTTCTTCCTATGTACCTATTCTTTATCAATCCCTCATCTAAGGGCAAATTAAGCTTATATGCGAAACCTCTGGCTGCAGTTCTCCCCGAATCAGGTACTGGAACTATCAAATCCCCCAGTGGTTCTTTAAACCTCTTTAATTCCTCCTCTGCTAGTATCATGCCCATTCTAAGTCTTGTATTATAAACATTTACTGAAGAAATTGTAGAGTCAGGTCTTGCAAAGTATACATATTCAAAGGAGCATATCCTCTCTTCGTTAATATTTCCGCTATTTATAGATCTCAGTTTAAGTGTTTTATCTACAACTATTGCCTCTCCAGGTAGAAATTCCCGTGAGAAGTAATTATCGTCAAAAATAGCATTAAAAACACAATCTTCTGATGAAAGGACAACGTTTTCCTTTGAAATAGCTATTGAAAGAGGTCTAATTCCATATCTATCTTTAAATGCTAAGATACGATCATCAGGCAATAATGTTACAGCAGAGTATGCTGCCCTTACGTTATTTTGTACAAACTTCACGCCTTCTATTAGGTCATATTCCCAAATCCCATAAGCTAGTAGACCGGCTAATACGCCGCTATCTAATTTAAGATTTGTCTTAACTCTATTTCTCTCAAGGAAGGATACAAACTCAAATGCGTTTGGAATCGTGCCATTGTGAGCCAAATAAAGCTCAATATCTCTATACTTTGCCCTTATTGGCTGTATAAAATCTTTTGAATTTTCACCATAGGTAGAATATCGAACGTGACCTATCGTTGGTCCCCTAAGCTCGTCTATAATATCCATGTATTTATGCATGGTAATGGCAAGACCAAACTCTTTAATTTCATGAAACTTTCCATTTTCAGAAACAATAAGTCCGCATGACTCTTGTCCCCTATGTTGTAAGCCTAGCAAAGCTAAATAAGTTTTTATGGGAGCTTCCTTTCCAATAACGCCAGCAATTCCACAGTTTTCATGGATTCCAATCATAACTATTCCCCAGATCACTTAAACTCACGTCAAACTCGGCATCGTTAATTCTTACATATAATGAGTTTGTATTTGTTGTTTTACCTATGGTTTTTCCTTTTGTTATTTTTAGAACCTCGTCTAAATGCTCTTCCGAAACTTCTAAAATATATCTTGCATGGCTCTCTGAAAACGCATAAAAGTCGTACCTAAGGGGTGTTTTAATTGCTACTTCAACTCCCCTATTTCCGGCAAGTGCCATTTCTATTAATGAGAACAACAGACCTCCATCAGAAATATCATGTGCTGAAAGGACCATATTTTCTCGAATTACTTTTCTAACACGTTTTGAGTTAACGATTTCCTCTTTATACATTACTCTAGGCACTCTTCCATAACCATGTAGACTTAGAAACTTATAGTACTCGCTTCCTCCCATTTCATTGCGCGTATTGCCCACGAGCACTAAATAGCTATTTTCATTTTTTAATGATATATCAACAACTTTCGTAGGATTTGCTTTTCCGAGCATTCCAACAACAACTGTAGGCCATATTGCACCCTCGGGTGATTCATTATATAGGCTCACATTTCCCCCAATAACAGGAATTTGGAATGCTCTCGCTGCATTACCTAAACCTCTTACGGTCTCTTTAAAAGCAAAATATGACGTTGGATTATTTGGATCGCCTGCGTTAATGTTATCTACTATCGCTATGGGTTCTCCACCCACAGCAGTAATATTTCTATAAGCCTCAGCTACTGCACTTTTTGCCCCTTCATAGGGATTTAAAGAAGCATAATCGGCACAACTATCCAATGTAACAGCGATTCCTTCGTTTTCTGAAATTCTTAGCACAGCAGCATCCGAGCCTGGTTTTATCACAGTTCTAATCTGAACTTCGTAGTCGTATTGCTCAAATATCCATCTTTTTGATTTTAAATTCGGATTCTGCATCATACCAAAAACAGCTTCATCGAGTGAAGGGGGATTAAACTCTGGATCGTCTTTTTCTACAAATACCGAGGTTTTTAGTTTTGTTTTATGCCTTTTTATAGGGGTATTTACCAATATCTCAACTGGAAGCTTTGCAAGGACGTTTTTACCTTCTTTAATTAGAAGAATTCTTTCTTTAATCGTTCTACCAATAACACTCCAAGTTAAGTCATACTTCTCAAGAATTTTAGAAATTTTTGCAATGTTTTCTTTACGTGTAGCTAGCAACATTCTTTCTTGTGATTCAGAAAGCATGATTTCATAAGGTTTCATATTTTCTTCTCGTAAAGGAACCTTTGAAATATCTACTTCGGCCCCCACACCTCCTTTACCAACCATCTCGGAAATAGCACAGGTAAGTCCTCCACCTCCCAAATCTTTTATTGCTATTGCTAATCCCTTTTCCACAATTTCAAGAGTGGCTTCGATTAAAAGCTTCTCTGTAAAAGGATCTCCTATCTGTACAGCGCTTCTTTCGGATTCTGATTCTTCATCAATAATTTCTGATGCAAAGCTTACACCATGAAGACCATCTCTTCCTGTTCCGTTTCCATACAACACTAAGAGCAAATCCGGTTCTGTAACTAAACTTGGTACTATGTCATTGGAAACTCCTACGCAGGCTACGTTTACAAGTGGATTTTTGCCATAACACTCTGCAAACTTCGTTTCACCACCCACAGTCGGAACGCCGATCCTATTCCCATAATCTGAAATCCCTCTAACAACTCCATAAATATGAAACCACGTGCGCTGGTTTTTCACATCACCAAAATGTAGGGAATCTAGCGTAGCTATAGGCCTTGCTCCCATACTAAGGATATCCCTCACAATACCTCCTACTCCAGTTGCTGCGCCCCCATAAGGATCTATAGCAGAAGGATGATTATGACTTTCAATCTTAAATGACACAAAGAAGTTTCCTATCTTTACTACCCCTGCATCTTGACCCGGGCCTACTACAACATACTTACCGTGTGATCTTAAGTACTTCTTTAGATAGTACTTTGAGGATTTGTAAGAAATGTGTTCACTCCACATTATATCAATCATCCCCCATTCTAACTCGTTTGGTTCCCTTCCTAGTTTTTTTATGATGTACTTAGCTTCCTTGCCATCAATGTTTCTGAGCAATCTTTTCACCTCTTTAGAAACTCTAAAAGAGATTTAAACATCCTAAGACCATCCTCTCCCCCCAATATTTTTTCTGAAGCTCTCTCTGGATGAGGCATTAATCCTAAGACATTTTTACCTTTGTTAGAAATACCCGCCACGTTCAAATATGAGCCATTTGGATTACTATTTTCATTTACTTCGCCTTTTTCATTTGAATATTGTAGAACCACGAGATCTGTTGAAAAATTTTTATCCGGTATATACCTCCCCTCGGCATGGGCAATAGGCATTTTTATTACTTCGTTTTCCTCAAATAATGAGGTAAATGGTGTATCTGCTCGAACTACTTTCAAATGAACCCACTTACACACAAAACGAGCTGTTTTGTTCACGGTAAGAGCTCCTGGAAGAATTCCAGACTCTACCAAGACTTGAAAACCATTACATATCCCTAAAATGGGCATACCATTCTCTGCCATTTCTCTAACCTTTTCTGTTATTTTTGTTTGTGCTGCGATTGCACCGGCCCTTATGTAATCACCATATGAAAATCCTCCAGGGATTACTATTGCATCAACATCATTTAGCTCAGATATTTCCTTATACCATATTCGAAAGGGCTTAGCCCCAGCTATCTTAAGGGCATGAACCACGTCAAAATCACAATTCGTTCCTGGATATACTACTACGCCTATTTTCTTCGTCATTTTTCGTCCAACACCTCTATCTCATATTCGTATATGTTTACTACTGGATTCGCAAGAAGTTTTCTGCACATTTCCTCAACAACGCTTTCTGGATTATCGTTTGAAGTTGTTTCAAAGATTATCTCAAAAACCTTACCAACCTTCACTTTTTCAACATTAAATCCGAGAGTTTTTAACGCATTTTTTGTAACTTTGCCCTCAGCATCGAGTATACCTTCCTTAAGAAGTACGTATACCTTTGCCTTGTATTTTACCATTTTTTATCCTCCTCAAAATCTCTATGTAAGCTTCTCTCACATCTCCCAGGTCATATCTAAAAACATCTTTATCAAGTGATCTTAATGTTTTTACGTCCCAAAATCGACAGGTGTCAGGTGATATCTCGTCTCCTAAAATAATATTACCATCCTTGTCTAAACCAAATTCAAGCTTAAAATCAGCAATAATCGTCTCTATATTTTCAAAAAATTTGACCAAAATATCATTTACCTTTAACGCAAGAGATTCTATTTCATCAATAATTTCCTCAGATATTCCAAGAATTTTCGTGTGATATCTATTTATCAGCGGATCTCCAAGCTCATCGTTTTTATAATAGAATTCCACAATGGGACTGGACAATCTTATTTTATCCTTTAACCCTAATCTCTTTTTAAGGCTCCCAGCTACATAATTCCTAACCACAACTTCAAGAGGTATCATATCCAAAGTTTTTACTATTAGCGTTTTTGGATCTTTTTTGTCAATTAAGTGGGTTTTTATTCCATGTTCTTCTAAATACTCAAACAAGATATATGATATCTCAGCGTTTATTGCCCCTTTACCTTCAAAAGATGATACTTTTTTACCATTAAATGCTGTTAACGAGTCTTTAAATTCCATCTCAGCAGTCTCACCCAGTATTCTGAGAATCTTAGCTTTACCCTCATAAATTTTAACACTATGGTTCGAAGGTTGCATATAATCTCACCATGTTTTTACACTAAATTTGTTAATTACTCGCTGTTTAAAACATTTTTTTAAACAATAAATTGACAATACAAAAAAATACCAATAAATTTATTTATAGAAGTAAAAAGTAACTTTCAGCATCAAAACGGCTCCATGGTGTTTGTATGATACCTTCAAAACGTGTTGTAGCAATATTTGTCATTTCGATACTACTTTTAATGCCTTTATCTGGGTGTTTAGAGCCTGAAAGAGCCGTCGAAGAAGAGAAAATAACAATCTTTAATCCCTATA
Source organism: uncultured Thermoplasmata archaeon (assembly GCA_965552035.1). Taxonomy (GTDB): domain Archaea; phylum Thermoplasmatota; class B47-G6; order B47-G6; family B47-G6; genus B47-G6. The sequence continues at coordinate 9,308 of CBEVQP010000014.1, forward strand.
AATCAGTAATCTATCAGATAGTAACGGATAGATTTTTTGATGGAGATCATTCAAATAACGATCCATTTTATAATCCAAATAGTTACTACATGTATCATGGCGGAGATTTTAAGGGGATTATAGAAAAGTTGGATTATTTGAAGGAACTTGGTATAGGCGCCATATGGATTTCACCTCCCTTTGATAACATCAACAAATTTGCCGGAAATGTTGCTCCATACCATGGGTACTGGCCACGTGACTTTTTTGTGCCAGAAGAGCATTTTGGTACTTGGGACGACTTTGTAAAGCTGTGTGAAGAAGCGAAAAAAAGAGGTATATACGTTATCATAGATGTTGTTCCTAATCATACAAATCCTTATTCAACAGGAGAATACGGGAGTCTATATGTTAATGGTACACTTTTGGCTCAATACATAAAAGAACATGGCACCTACAACCCATTTGAGGACAGTGTTCAGGGAATATTTCACCATAACGGAAATATAGGCTCTGATGAATGGGACATTAGGTGGAACACCCGATACAAGAATCTTTTTGATTTGTCAGATCTTAACCAAATGAACGAAACTGTTGATTCTATTCTAAAAGAAGCTCTAAAAATTTGGATATCAAGAGGTGCTATGGGAATAAGGATAGACGCCGCAAAACACATGGATCCTATGTGGCTACGAAGCTATTATGCAGAAGCTCTTAAGGTTTCTCCCACTTTTGCCTATGCCGAATGGTATATACTCTCCGTAAGGGGTTCGCCACTTTATTGGGACGCAATTAACCTTCAAAGTACGGGAGGTATTGCTATCCTGAATCTTCCTTTAAGATACTCTATCGTAAAAACGTTTGCATATAATAGACCATTTACCACCCTCAATGCAGAGTTAACAAAAGAGTTAGAAGACGCTCGTTATGATCTTCTATTTGTAAATTTCTTAGACAATCATGATCTTCCAAGATTCCTAAACGAGGGCGGTAACATAACAACAATGCATATGGCTATGACCTTCGTAATGACGATCCCAGGAGTACCAATTGTTTACTATGGCAACGAAATTTATCTCCACAGTACAGAAGGTCGTGGAGATCCTTACAATAGACTGCAAATGACTTTTTCTGAAAAGAATTCTCAAACGACCATGTTTAAGGTCATAAAGAAGCTTTCCCAACTGAGAAGAGATTCTGATGCCCTTGCTTATGGAGAATACATACCTCTTGTTGTTTCAAGTAATGTTTATATTTACGAAAGAAGGCTCCCATGGGAAAGTATCATTATAGCTTTCTCAAGATCCTCAACACAAATTTCTGTTCCCACGGACCTACCAGAAGGGAATTATAATGATTATCTAAACGGCCTATTAGGGGGATCCTCTCTGAGCATAAAAGATGGAAAAATGAGTGCTTGGTTAAAGCCGTATACAGTATCTATCTGGCACATCCAAAGAGAGAGTTACAACAAACCATTTCTAGGCGCAGCAATGCCCATGTTAGTAATCCCAGGCACAGAAATGATCCTTTACGGACATAACTTGAAGAACGTTAGTGTCAAAATTAGAACAGGATTAGGAGAGTACCTACCAGATATCCTCGAATCTGAAGATTCTTACATAAGAATTTTTATTCCACAAGAATTAGACTCCATACAACAATATGTCGAAATAATTGTCTCCTCAGTAAACGGATCCTCAACATTACAAGTTCCCTTTAGACACCATGAGTCTAGACCAATTGTGATAAAAATTGAAAATATACCGAAAGAATATTTGAATAGTCGCTATTATAGGTTTCTAATAAAATTAAACCTTAGCGAACAATCAGTCCCAATCTATGCTACAGTTACGAACCTAACAAAGCCTACTATAAATAGGAGTGTATTTGTGATTCTGGACGTTAGACCGGCGAGCTCTGTAGGAATTACATTGTACATTAAGAACTCAATAACAGATGAGTATTTGTTTATAGGATCTGCAGTGATTTCCACAGAGTGGAGATACTATAGTGTGTCTTTTGAAAATTTTACTAGTGGTTAGCTCACAGCTCAAAAGCAATCAAATTAAATATTCTCTCTAAAATATTATTTTTGACTACGGTAACATACGTCCTAAAACATTATGTCATCTGAATAATGAGATTGCAGCAAAATGTAGGTGAAGAACTATGAACTTAAGAATAGAAGACCATCCATTGCTAGATTTTACAGAAAAAAGACGACGAAAAGTAAAATTCTATTTTGATGGAAGAGAGTTTGAAGGATATGAAGGTGAACCTATTGCTATAGCCCTTTACGCAAATAATGTAAGAAAACTTTCTACTTCTGGGATTTCAGGAAGACCTAGAGGTCTCTTTTGTGCCATAGGAAAATGTGCCTCTTGTCGCGTAGTTGTTAACGGAATACCTAACGTGAGAGCCTGTCAGGAACCCGTTAAAGAAGGCATTAATATAAAACCCTCACATGGTTTTGAGAGGCTCGAAATTATTGAGGAATCTCCACCAAAAATGAAAGAGCCAGAAACCATTAACACTGAAATTCTTGTCGTAGGTGCAGGTCCAGCTGGTGCTATGGCTGCCATAAAAGCAGCAGATCTTGGTGCAAAGGTTCTTCTTGTTGATTATAGCACAAAAATTGGGGGTCAGCTCATTAAACAGACACATAAATTTTTTGGTTGGAGTAAATACTTTGCAGGTATTCGAGGGACAAGAATAGCTGATATTCTTGAGAAAGAAATTAAAAAGAGAGAAAATATCGATGTGTGGTTAGAATCTCCAGTAGTAGGATACTACGAAGAAGGGGTTTTTGCTATTCTAAAGAATAAAAAGAGAATTGTTTTTGTAAAACCGAAAAGAGCTATTATAGCTCCTGGAGCTGTTGAGAGATTTGCTGTTTTTGAAAATAATGATTTACCAGGAATTATGGGCGCAGGTGGTGCTCAGACACTCATGAACGTATGGGGGGTCAAGCCAGGTAACAAGGTACTCGTTGTAGGGTCTGGTAACGTAGGACTTATTGTATCCTATCAAATGGCGCAAGCAGGAATTGATGTTGTAGCAATTGTAGAGGCTCTTCCTTTCATAGGAGGATACTTTGTACATGCAGCTAAAGTAAGACGTTTAGGTATACCAATATTCACAAAACATACAATCATTAAAGCAGAGGGTGATGATTCTGTTAAGAAAGCTATTATTGCTGAAATAGACAAAAATTGGCAAGTTATTCCCGGCACTGAAAAAGAGTTTGATGTTGATGCTATTATCATCGCTGTTGGTATGTCTCCAGATACTACGCTAACGCAGATGATTGGGGCCAAACATGTATTTGTTAAGGAGCTTGGTGGCTTTGTACCAATAAGAACAAAGAACTTAGAGACTTCTGTAAAAGGCGTATACATTGCTGGTGACGTAAGTTGTATTGAAGAAGCCTCTACAGCACTTATGGAGGGAATAATTGCAGGAATTTCAGCTGCATTTTCATTGGGTTATGAAAATGATGATGCCAAAAGAGAACTTGAAGAGGTATTCAAAGATCTCGATGAATTTAGATCAAGTCCCAGATACATCCGCATAAAAGAAGCTCTAAAGAATGTTATCATAGACACAATGGGTGAGTAAGATGGGATGGAGAGAGACAGGCTATATCACTTTCAGTGAGATTAAAGGTCAAATCCCTGACGAAAAATACCTTAAGAAGGGACCAATACCAATAATTGAGTGCGTTGAAGAAATTCCATGTACGCCGTGTTATGAGATATGTCCCACCAAAGCTATTACAATGAGCTCTCTAAATGACATTCCTAAACTTGATCCCGAAAAGTGTAGTGGATGTCTTCTATGCGCACAGGTTTGTCCCGGCCTTGCAATATTTCCAACACACTTCCATAAGGAGGGGCTTGCTAGAGTTTACATTCCCTACGAATTCTTACCTTTACCTAAAGTAGGAGAGAGTGTCGTGATTCTCAATAGAGAGGGTAAAGAGGTCGGTAAAGGTATTGTCTTCTTTGTACTTCCAAAAGAGAAGTCCCGTGGAGATACTCCTCTCATAGGGGTTGAGGTTCCTAGAGAGATAGCTTTTGAGGCACGCCATATAAAGGTGACTAGGAAATGAAGATCGTTTGTAGATGTTATGATATTACGGAAGAGGAAATAATTAAGATTGTTAAAGAAAAAAATATACGCTCCCTTGAAGAGCTGAAAAGATATCTTAATGTAGGCATGGGAGAATGTCAAGGTAGAACTTGCATTCCAATAATAATCAGCATTCTCGCAAGAATTACTGGAGAATCTCCTGATAATCTAGAGGTTCCTAAATCTAGGCCACCATCTTTTTCTATAAGGCTGGGAGCATTTGTAGGTGATGAAGATGAATAACTTCAACAGAAAATATGATGTCCTCATAATAGGCGGAGGAATCGTCGGATTAATGACCGCATATCATTATCTAAAATTGGGAGGAAAAAACATCATTGTTGTAGAAAAGGGATATTTAGGGTCAGGTTCTACAGGAAGGTGTGGCGGCGGAATAAGAGAGCAATGGGGTTCTCCAGAAAACATAATTCTTGCAAAGAAATCTATTGACATGTGGGAAAGACTTCCGGAAGAATTAGAGACAGATATTCACTTTAGACAGGGCGGATACCTCATACTAGCATTTTCAGATGAAGAGGCAGAGATGTTGAAAAATAATGTAAAAATACAGCATCAGTATGGCGTGAAATCAAGAATATTGTCTCCCGAAGAGGCTAAAGAGATTGTTCCCATATTAAACGCATCTATAATTGTAATGGCTACATTTAACAAGAGAGATGCTAAAGCAGATCCATTTAAAACTTTATTTGCCTTAAAGCAAAAGATTGAAGAGATGGGTGGTCAGGTCCTCACGCATACTGAAGTTACCGGCTTCGAAATAAAGAATGGTAGGATAGAATATGCAATAACTAATAAAGGTAGAATTAAGGCCAATCTATACGTAAATGCTACTGGTACATGGTCAAAAATAATTGGAAAGATGATAGGAGATAAAATCCCTATTGAACCTTATAGACACGAAATTATGGTAACAGAACGGCTCGGACATTTGTTTGATCCTATGGTTATTTCATTCAGCAAGGGCATTTATTTCCAGCAAATGCCCAAAGGTGAAATTATAGGCGGTATAGGTAACCCAGATGAAAAACCTGGCTTCTATGATAAACCCACCGCATGGTTCCCCTACAACTTTGCGAAGACCCTAATAGAGATTGCTCCTGCGCTAAGACATATACGTATGCTAAGACATTGGACAGGATACTATGAGGTCACTCCAGATGCCAAACCAATTATAGATTGGTCTAAAAGTGTTGAAAATCTTATCCACGTAGCCGGATTTAGTGGCCATGGATTTATGGTCGCCCCAATGTCTGGGCTTCTTGTCGCAGAAATGCTACTAGGAAAAGAACCTTCTATAGACATAAAACCATACTCTATTGAAAGATTTGAGAAGGGAGAGATTACTAAGGAGGTTGGTGTCGTTGGTTAAGTATATAAACCGTCTCTAAACCCAATTTTATTAGCCTTTCAACATATTTCTTCCAGTCCTCTTCACTTATTTCTGTTCCTGCTTTATTTGCCACTAGAAGTATTGTCCCAGCCCTTAGCCCTCTTATAGATGATATCGTAAATAATGTGGCAGCTTCCATTTCTACGGCTAATACGTTTTTATCCCTCCAGAGATTAGCATATTGTCCCTCAGCATAAAACGCATCGTTACTCCATATTATGCCTACATGGTAGGGATATCTCAGCTTTTTTGCTGCTTCAATTGCAGCACTGACAACTTCATGAGATGCTACCGCCGGATATTCTAGAGGAGCATAATATCTAGAGGTTCCATCTCCTCTCACAGCTGCAGTAGCAATTACTAAATCTCCGACGTTCATTCCCTCCCGTATTGCCCCACACGTGCCTATACGTATAAGCGTATGTGCGCCTATACGGGCAAGCTCCTCAACGGCTA
>CBEVQP010000015.1:0-15016 GCA_965552035.1 uncultured Thermoplasmata archaeon
AAGCCATAATATTGCTCAAAGAAGTGGTAAACCTCAGAAGACCCATACCTTTCAGGAGATATCGTAAAAAAGTCCCACACAGACATGGTCCTTACGAGGCAGGAAGATTTCCCAAAAAAGCTTCACTAATCTTCCTCAAGCTCCTTAGAGAGGTAGCACATAATGCACGCTACAAGGGCCTAGACCCATCCAAAATGTATATTTCCCACGTTTCGGCATATAGAGGCAGGATTATCAGAAGGTGGATGCCCAGAGCTTTTGGAAGAGCTACACCTTGGAACGAAAAAACAACTAATGTAGAAATCGTCATCGAGAACATGAGCGATGTAAAGCTAAAGGAATATGAAAATAAACTGGAAAAATGGGAGAAGATCATAAATGAGTTCCTTGAGCTTAATATTCATGAATTCGTAAGGAAATTATAATTGAGGTGAGCAAATGGCAGAAAAGCCAAAGAAAGATAACATTGTAAAGCGCATCGTAAGATTCCGTTCAAACTTTGCTTTAATAAGAGAATACATTATGAACGAGTTCAAGCTCGCCGGAATAGGCTATATCGACATAATAAGGTCACCACAAGGATACATTATCAGAATATTTGCAGACAGACCCGCATACATACAGAGAAATAAAACAAAAGTAAAGCAAATTGAGAGGGTACTTGAGGAGAAATATGGTCTAAGGAATGCTAGAATAACACTCATTAGGCCACCAGAGCATATCTATACAAAAGCTCCTAGCGAGCTCACAGATTACGAGCTTAACTTCGTTAGAGATCTTAATCCGTGGATTATGGCATCTAGAATTGCTAGAAATCTCGAGCGTGGATGGAAATTCCGTAAAGCCGCATATGCTGCGCTAAGAAGGATAATGGCAGCAGGTGCTGATGGTGCTCAAATCGTTATCTGCGGGAAGATCACTGGAGAAAGGGCAAGATGTGCTCAATTCATCGCTGGAAAGATCAAATATTGTGGAGAAGTCACTGAAAGAGCGGTAAAGTCAGGATTTGATATAGCCATTACAAAGGCTGGAGTCATAGGCGTTACTGTTCGCATAATGAGACCTAGTGCACCATTACCAGACAGAATAAGAATACCAGAACGCGAAGAAATAGCAGAAATAATTGAAGAGCTAAAACCCAAAGAAGACGTTGCTGAGGGAGGTGTGGAAGTTGGCAATACTGAAGCCTGAAGAAATTCGCAGAATGACACCAGAAGAGCGCATGAAAAAACTCGAAGAGCTTAGACGAGAGGTCATAAGGTTGCGTGGACAGGCAAAAATGGGTGGTGCCATACCCAATGCTGGCCGTATTAAAGAGATTAGGCGGGCTATAGCCCGCATCCTTACTATTATGAGAGAAGACCAATTAAAGTCTGAAAAAGGTGAGAGGTGAAAATGAAAAAGAAGCAAAAGGATTCGGGTCCAATATTGGGCCTTCCTGAGGATATATTAGAGTTCGACAAAATCTCAATGGAAACTATAGAGGTGAAGGTGTACACTGACAAAAGAAAATATGGTAAAACCGTAACCATAATCGAAGGAATCGATGAAAAAGCAATTGACGCAAACGCCCTCCTAAAAGAGTTAAAAACAAAGTGCGCATGTGGCGGGACTATGAAGGAGGGTAAAATAATCCTTCAGGGAGATCACAAACCCAAAGTAAAGAAGATCTTAGAATCTAAAGGATTCATTGTTAGAATAATATGACCACGAATAAACGTCGAATAAAATGGATAAAAAGATCTGCACTTAAGCATGAAATCATAGGTAAAAAGATAGAGGTAATAGACTCGTCTTGCCCACACTATGTGGGCATTAAGGGTATTGTGATTGATGAAACAAAAAACACTCTAAAAATAAGATGTGAGGATGGGCGCGATAGACTCGTGCCTAAAAAACCATGTAAATTCAGGATGTGGTTAACTGAAGAGATCTTTGTCGAATTTAACGGCATTGAAATAAACTATCGTCCGCATGATCGCATAATAAAATCGAGGTGGGTTTAATGGCCAATAAAAAAGAGGGTCCAAGAGATATTGGGATTGACGTAAAACCTCCAGAGAAAGAGTGTGACGATCCCTATTGTCCATTTCATGGTAACTTACCAGTAAGAGGGCAAATGTTCGTTGGTAAAGTTATCAGCGACCGTATGCAAAAAACTGTCACTATAGAGATTGAACGCTGGTACTACGTCAAAAAATACGAGAGATACGAAAAAAGACGCTCAAAAATACACGCTCATAATCCGCCGTGTATAAACGCTAGAAAAGGAGACATAGTGAGGATCATGGAGTGCAGGCCAATCTCAAAGACGGTATCGTTCGTAGTGATTGAAAAGATTGCAGAGGGTGGTGCTAAATGAAGGGAGTCGCGGCTAGAGTAACGAGGGGTCTTCCAGTAGGTGCTCGTTTAGTATGTGCTGATAACACAGGTGCGAAGGAGCTTGAAATTATTGCAGTTCGTACTTACCACGGAGTTAGAAGGAGGCTCCCAGCTGCAGGAGTAGGTGATATGGTCATAGTGAGTGTAAAGAAAGGAACAGCGGATATGAGAAAGAGGGTGTTTCCAGCAGTAATAATAAGGCAGAGAATGCCTTATAGAAGGCCAGATGGAGTTCGCATCCAATTCGAAGATAACGCTGCAATAATTGTAAACCCTAATGGAGATCCTAGGGGTTCTATAATAAAGGGTCCTGTAGCAAGAGAGGCTGCTGAGCGTTGGCCTAAAATAGCAGCTTTAGCTTCAATAATAGTTTAAAGAGGTGTATTCCATGGTATTCTGGAGAACAAAATCTAAACAACCAAGAAAGCAAAGAAAGGTCTTATACACTGCCCCAAAACATGTCAGATACAAAGTAATGTCTGCTCACTTGTCTAAGGATCTTAGAGAGAAGTACGGAATTAGATCTCTCCCTATTCGCAAGGGAGATGTTGTAAAAGTTATGAGAGGAAAGTATAGAGGTCACGAGGGTAAGGTTGTTGAGGTGGACAGATCACGCTACTACATTTACGTAGAGGGTGTTACCATAAAGAAGGCTGATGGTACTACCGTCCTAAGACCTATTCACCCCAGCAAAGTAATGATTGTTAAACTAGATCTCTCGGACAAATGGAGGCTTAAAATACTTGAGAGAAAGGGAGTTTCAAGAGAACTAATTGAAGAGGCCTCAGAAGAGGTTTCTGAAGAGAGTATGGAGGAGGAGTCTGCTATTGAAGATGTAGCAACTCCCGCTCAGGAGGCGTGATGCTCATGGCTGGAGAGAGACTCAAGAGGTTGGCTGCACCACGAGTTTGGTATATCCCTAGAAAGGTCTATAAATGGGCTGTTAAACCAAGTCCTGGACCTCATCCTAGCGACAGATCGATACCATTGCTATACATAATAAGAGACTACCTAAAGTACGCCGACACAGCAAGAGAGGCTCGAATGATTATCAGTTCCGGAAGGGTCCTAGTAGATGGGCGTGTAGTCAGAGATTACAAATTCCCAGTTGGTCTTATGGATGTCGTAGCTATCCCAGAGACTGACGATTATTTCCGTGTCATTATGCTTCCCCAAGGATATATGGGCCTTGTGAGGATTCCGAAAGAGAACGCCACATGGAAGCTTGTAAGAATAGAGAATAAAACAACTGTAAAAGGAGGCAAAGTTCAGCTAAACCTTCACGACGGGAGAAATATCCTCCTCGATAAGAACATGTACAAAACTGGGGACGTACTAAAGATTGAAGTTCCGTCACAAAAGATTATTGACGTTTATGAGTTCAAAGAAGGAAATGTAGCGATGATCATTGGAGGATCTCACTTTGGTAAGTACGGAGTCATAGAAAAATACGAAATTACGAGAAGTCCCCTACCAAATATCGTATACTTAAAGCCATACGGGAGCTCTGAAGAGGATGTCTTTATGACCATTAAACCCTATGTCTTTGTCGTTGGTAAAGATAAGCCAGAAATTCTGATTAGCGGCGATGTAATTCCTAAGATTGAATAGGATGGTGACTCATCATGAATCCTGATAAACTTAACAATCCTATGAGACAAATTCGCATAGAGAAGGTTGTCGTAAATATAGGCGTTGGTGAAGGAGGAGAACGTCTGAGAAAGGCTATGACACTACTAGAGAGGCTTACTGGAAAAAAGCCCACATTCACTAAGGCAAAGGTAACAAACAGAGAGTTTGGAATTAGAAAGGGGTTGCCCATAGGATGTAAAGTCACGCTTCGAGGAAAAGATGCAGAGGAATTCTTAAAGAGGGCATTTTCAGTACTTGAGCATAAGATTCCACTTTCATATTTCGATAGATATGGGAATTTCTCCTTTGGAATTCCAGATTACACGCTCTTTAAGGATATTAAGTACGATCCAGACATAGGGATATTCGGAATGGATATTTGTGTATCATTTGAGAGGCCAGGATACAGAATTAAGAGAAGGAAACGTTGTAAGACAAAAGTCCCCGAAAGACACCGCGTGACCCGTGATGAGGTTATTCAATTCCTTAAGGAGAAGTTTAATGTTGAGGTGATATGATATGCCCATGACTTTCAAGATCAAGAAACCTCAGAAGAAGTATGGAAGAATTGAAGGTTGTGAGCGCTGTGGACGTAAACGTGGAATCGTAAGAAGGTATGGTCTACGCCTCTGTAGACAGTGTTTCAGAGAGTTGGCACCAATTATTGGTTTTAAGAAGTACTTCTGAGCGTGCGAGGAGGTGTGAAAATTGCAGAACGATCCATTGGCAGATGCATTATCCAAAATTAAAAATTCAGAAAGAGCAGGGAAGATGATCGTAGAAGTTAAGCCTGTGTCAAAACTTATTGCAAGGGTTCTTCAAATTATGCAAGAGGAGGGTTACATAGAATCTATAGAGTTCGTGGACGACGGAAGAGGTGGGAAGCTAAAGGTCAAACTCAAAGGCAAAATAAACGACTGTGGTGCAATCAAACCAAGATTTTCGGTAAAAATAAGGGAGATGGACAAGTGGGAGCGCCGATACTTACCAGCAAGAGATTTCGGAATACTTATACTTACTACACCTCAAGGTATTATGACGCATAGAGAAGCTAAAAAGCGCCACATAGGCGGCAAACTATTAGCGTACGTCTATTGAGGTGATTATCGTGGGATCGAAGCCTTACGTGAGATATACTGTGGAAGTTCCTGAGGGAGTCAACGTTGAAATTCTAGAAGGAGGCAAGATTAAGGTTTCGGGTCCTCTTGGAACGCTTGAGAGAGAGCTTTATCATCCAAAAGTAAGGGTTAGACGCGAAAATAGTGAAATAATTGTTGATACGATTCTTCCGCGTAAAAAAGACGTTGCAATAGCGGGAACTATTGCTGCTCACATAAGAAATATGATAAAGGGCGTAACTAAAGGATACACATACAAACTTAAGATCGTTTACGCTCACTTCCCAATGAAGGTCACTGTGAAAGGTGATCAAGTAATCATAGAAAACTTCTTAGGTGAGAGATCTCCAAGATTTGCTAAAATACTTCCAGGAGTAAAGGTTGAGATTCGCGGTGAGGAAATCATAGTTACTGGGATTGATAAAGAGAAGGTAGGACAAACCGCAGCAAATATTGAACTTGCTACCCGTGTGAGAGATCGTGACGTTAGAAAATTCCAAGACGGAATATACATCGTCAGCAAAGGTGAGTAATCATGATATACGTCCCAAAGAAGAAGCCCGAGCTCCCTGAAAGAATATTAAGATGCTTAAAACTCAGGGAAAAAATGAAAGCCAAAATGCCAGATTTCGTGAGATATGATTCACATAAAGTTCAGAGAATTGGTACTTCATGGCGTAGACCTCGCGGACTTCACAATAAGATGAGAAAGAGGTATGCTCACAAACCTCCTATGGTGGATGTAGGATACAGGGTGCCAAGGATCGTACGTGGATTGCATCCTTCTGGGTTCAAAGAAGTCCTTGTGTACAACATAAAAGACTTAGAGGCTATTGATCCAAAAACAGAAGCTGCGAGAATTGCTCACACCGTAGGAAAGGCAAAGCGCATTCAAATTGAGAGAAAGGCTATTGAACTGGGAATAAGGGTCTTAAATCCCAAGTATATAAGGCCCTACGTTGAAGGTAAAATCCTATTCATAGCTCACGCTCGCCATGATTTAAATCAGGCAAACCCAGAAACTGATGTCATTAAAGTCTACGAAAAGCTTGATGAGGGTGAAAAAGAGGCCATTATTGAAGAGGCCAAATCATTAGGGTTTGAAATCATAGAATGAGGTGCATATTGATGGCAAACCTAAAGCTTCAGAGGAGGCTTGCAGCATCAATCCTCAAATGTGGAGAAAACAGAGTATGGATTGATCCTGATAGGATTGACGAAGTTCAAAGTGCAATCACAAGAGAAGACATTAAAAGGCTCATAAAAGAGGGCGTTATAAGGAAGAAGCCTGAAAAGGGTACATCTAGAGGGCGTTGGAGAATAAAATTCAAAAAACGCCTTAAGGGGAGAAAAAGAGGTCCGGGGAGTGTCAAAGGTAGGAGAACTGCTAGAATGCCTAGAAAATTGCAATGGATGATTAAGATCAGAGCCATAAGGAGGCTCCTCAGAGAGCTCCGCGATGCAGGGGTTATAGATAGGCATACATACAGAGTACTATACATGAGGGCTAAGGGTGGAATGTTCAAGGACAGATCACACCTAATCCTGCATATAAAAACTGAGGAGCTCGCCCCTCCAGATAAACTTGAGGAATTTCTTAAACAAAGGAGGCTGTGAGCCATGGCACGAGGTCCAACATATAAAGTTCCTTTCAGACGTAGAAGGGAAGGTAAAACAAATTACAGAAAGAGGCTTGCCTTAATAAAATCAGGAAAGCCAAGAATGGTTGTAAGGAGAACTTTAAGGCGTATTATTGTACAATTTATTGAGTTTGATCCAAAAGGTGATCGAGTAATTGCATGTGCTGATAGCAAAGATCTCACAAAATATGGATGGAAAGGAAGTGCCAAAAATACTCCCGCAGCATACCTTGTAGGATATATAGCAGCTAAGAGGGCTCTAGAAAAGGGAATAAAAGAGGCTATCTTAGATATTGGTCTTCACAGACCTACGCGTGGTGCTCGTATATTCGCTACGCTTAAAGGCGCACTCGATGCTGGATTAGAAATTCCTCATGGTGATGATATATTCCCTTCAGAAGAGCGCATACGTGGTGAGCACATCTCTGAAGAAATGACAAAGATGTTTAACGAGGTCTTTGAGAAAATCAAGCAGGAGGTAGGATGATCATGATGGAGCCCGAAGCATGGATTCCTAAAACAAAAATTGGCAAGATGGTCTATGAGGGTGAAATAAAGGATATCATGGAAATTCTCTTATTAGGGGTTCCTATTAAAGAACCCGAGATCGTAGACTTTCTCTTGGGAGATTCTATTAAGGCTGAGGTCGTAGATACCGCTCTTGTGCAGAGAATGACAGACTCTGGAAGGAGAAACAAGATTCGCGTTACAGTCGTAGTGGGAAATGAGGACGGTATTATAGGAATAGGTATGGGTAAAGCAAGAGAGTTCCTAAGGGCCAGAGAGATTGCAGAGAGAAATGCCAAAATGAACATCATATACGTACGACGTGGCTGTGGTTCTTGGGAGTGTGGATGTGGGACTCCTCATAGCGTACCTTTCACAGTGAGAGGTAAAACGAGCTCCGTAGAGGTTTGGCTAAAACCTGCACCTCGTGGTGTAGGTTTAGTCGCTGCCGACACAATAAAGCCAGTACTTCGTCTTGCAGGAATTAAGGATGTATGGACATTTAGCAGAGGGCATACGAAAACTACGTATAACTTTGTAATGGCAACATTTGAGGCCCTCAAAGAAACTACAAGGGTTAAAATTACTGAAAAAGACATTGAAAAGCTAGGAATTGTAGAGGGACCTGCAGCGGGGATATCTAAGGCGTTCCATATCATTAAGGAGGGTGAGAACTGATGGCATTATATGCCGTTATTAGAATCAGGGGTATAATCGGCGTAAGAAAGGATATTCAAGAGACTCTTAGACACCTTCGTCTTGTGAGGAAATTTCACTGTGTCTTAGTCCCTAACGACGAGACGCATGTTGGAATGTTAAAGAAAGCCAAAGACTATATTACATGGGGAGAGATTGACCTTGATACGTTGGAGGAGCTCCTAAGAAAGCGAGGTAGGCTTATTGGGGACAAACCCATTACTGATGAATACGCACAAAAGATTGGATATAAAGATGTGAGAGATCTTGCTAAGGCAATTTTAGATGGCAAAATAAAATACAAGAAGCTTCCAGATATCAAACCGGTCTTTAGGCTTGCACCTCCAAGAGGAGGATTTAAATCCACGAAACGTCCATTCAAAGTGGGTGGAGATCTAGGGTATAGAGGTGCTGCAATAAACGACCTGCTCAGGAGGATGATGTAAAATGGTACGTAAGAGAACTAAAAAGAGAAGAGGGTCAAGAACTCATGGTCATGGGAAAGATAAACCTAGAGGAGCTGGTAACAGAGGTGGTCGTGGGAACGCAGGGTCATTTAACCATAAGTTTATTCATTTCTGGAAATATAAGAGGGATCATCTAGGAAAATATGGATGGCCTGCAAGACCCGGAAGGTTAATTAAAGAAATAAGAACAATTAATGTGGGTGATCTTGAACATCTATTTCCTGATGCTACTGAAATCAACCTTAAGGATCTGGGTTATGATAAGCTCCTTGGAGGCGGAAAGGTAACAAGACCTCTTAAAGTAATTGTGGCTGCTGCCACCCCCTTGGCTAAAAAGAAAATAGAGGAAGCCGGGGGAGAAGTGATAGAAAATGCCTGAAGAGAGAAAGAGTTTCCTCTATCATCTTGAACCTATAGCTAGAAAACTTCCAAGCGTCGCCAAGCCCAAAGGTCACGTACACTTTCGAAAGAAGCTCTTATGGACTCTCTTGATACTCATACTTTATTTCTTTCTTAGACAAGTCCCTATTTACGGTCTAAGTCCAAGATACGTTGATATTTTTGCAAGCTATAGAGCAATAATGGGTGGAGCTTCTGGAAGCATCATCCATCTTGGTATTGGACCTCTCGTTACTGGATCCATTATAATGCAGCTATTTGTTGGTGCCAAGATATTTAAGTTAGATCTAACGAGGCCTGATGATAGGAGAGTTTATCAAAGTGTCCAACGATTAATGATGGTTCTAATGATCGTAGTTGAAGCTATACCTCAAGTTTTTGGATATCTAAATCCATCGTCTGAATTAATAGGTGCTTTTGGACTGAGTGTTGCTAGAACAATCATCGTACTCCAACTTATTCTGGGTGGCATGATTGTACTTTGGTTCGACGAAATAGTATCCAAATGGGGCATTGGTAGCGGTATTAGTCTATTCATTCTAGCCGGAGTAGCTCAAGCAATATTTGTAGGTCTATTTAACTGGATTCCTGTAGATACAACGTCTCCAATAAGCCTTACTAATCCTCCAAGCGGTGTGATTCCCAAAACAATATACATACTTTCACACTCTACTGCCTACCAGCTAGTTAGTGGCGGAGGGTTTGAGCGCATATTCTTCGGATATCCAAACTCTTTGATAGCGCTAATTGGAACCATCATAATATTCGTAATAGTCGTATATGCAGAAGGTACCCGTGTGATGATTCCGCTTTCTCATGCAAGAGTTCGTGGAGCTCGTGGAGCTTATCCTATAAGGCTCTTATATCCCTCAAACATACCTGTTATCTTAATCTCCGCCCTCTTAGCAGACCTAAACGCATTAGCATATATTCTATGGAGTAGGCTTGGCACATGGTGGTTTGGAGGATTTCATCCAGGAAGTACTCGACCAACGATGGGCTTCTTGTGGTATATTAACGGGCCTAGAGGCATTCAGGAATGGCTTCTGCCTCTTCTCGATCCAAGATACTCCGCATACATGTACGGGCACGAGTGGTGGCAGCTCATAGTAAGAGTGGCTACATATCTTACATTCATGATTCTAGGCGCAATAGTCTTCTCTATCTTGTGGGTTGAAAGTACGGGAATGAGTCCTAGAGATATTGCCCGACAGATAGTAGCAGGAGGACTCCAAATTCCCGGATTTAGAACTACTGAGAGAAGTATCGCAAGGTTCTTCGAAAGATATATCCCAGCGGTAACGGTGTTAGGCGGTGCAATTGTAGGTCTTCTCGCCGCTATGGCTCAGATAATTGGTACGGTAGGTAACGTAAGTGGTACGGGAGTTCTTCTTGCAGTAAGCATTGCAATAAGGTACTCCGAAATGCTTGCGAGAGAGCAACTAGCAGAGATGCACCCGTTGATAAGAAGGTTTATTGTGGGTGAATGATAATGCCTATAATTGTTGTTGCGGGCGTCCCCGGAGTGGGAAAAACCTCTGTATTGGAGGAAGCTAGTAAAAGATTGGGAATGAATATTGTGGTCTTTGGTACTGTAATGTTTGAGATAGCAAAAGAAAGAGGCCTTGTGCAGCATAGAGACGAAATTAGAAAGCTGCCTTCTGAAGTCCAGAGGGAGCTACAAGAAGAAGCTGCAGAAAGGATCAGAAAGATGGGAAACGTCATAGTGGATACTCACATGCTTATAAAAACCCCAGCCGGCTTTCTGCCCGGCCTTCCATTTTCTGTACTCCAGAAACTTTCGCCATCGAAAATTGTATTAATAGAGGCAGATCCTCAAGAAATCCTTAGAAGACGTTTGAAAGATGCTACAAGAGTTAGAGACATGGAAAGTGAGGCAGATATTAGAGATCATCAGATGCTTAACAGAATTGCCGCAATTGTATATGGAATACTAAGCGGCGCTTTCGTAGCAATCGTCCACAATAAGGATGGTATGTTAGAAAAAGCTGTTGAAGACGTTGTGAAAATAATAGAAGGGTGATAAATTTGGTTTCAACTCAACCTAAAAAAGCTCAACAACCAACTCCCCCCGCAGCTGCAAGCTCAATGTTTATAATGCTCTTTACGATGTTTATGCTTATTGCAATACTGCCGTTTTACCCTGCAATAGCAGCGTTCATGGGTCCATACCTATACAAAGCCATTGGATTTAACGGAGAATACCCAGTACTTACCATAATGATTCTCGCTATACTGCTTGGTACTTTTACGACTCTTTTGAGAGAAGTAACTACGGACTGGAAGAAGATGGCTGCTTATCAATTCAAAATGAATCAATGGTCCAAAGCATACAAAAAGGCATTAGAGGAAAAGAATACCTACATGATTAAGAGGCTTAGAGACGTACAAATGGAGCTTCTCTCAGAGCAATCAGAAGTAATGAAGAAACAGCAATATCTATACCCCGTAACAATGTTAATTATCATCCCTATGTTTGCAGGACTTTTTGGTTCATTATCGATTATGTCTGGGGGTTCTGGAGTCCTTACAATTAGACTTCCATGGGAGCCTAACTGGAACTTATTTGACGTCAGGTATGTCTTCCCCAATTGGATCTTATTCTACTCTGGTATTTCAATCATCTTCGGAACAACGCTAACGAACCTCATCAACTTTGTGAGGCGATATCCTCTCGCTAAGAGAAGCGGGAGGCAATAACTATGCCCCCTAAAGGGATAGCAATAAGCGGGCCGCCAGGAGCAGGAACCACCACTGTGGCAAAGCTCCTCGCTCAGAGATTAGGTCTAAAATATGCGAATGCTGGCATAATTTTCAGAAAGCTTGCTGAGGAATATGGCATGGATGTAATCCAGTTTCAGGACTTTGTGAGCAAAAATCCACAAATCGATTATGAAATTGACAAAAGATCTGCTGAACTGCTTAGAGAGGGGGGATATGTTGTAGAGGGAAGACTATCTGCCCATATGGCAGTAAAGTATCAAGTAAAAGATGTTTTAAAGATTTATCTCAAAGCTCCGTTGGATGTAAGGGCTCAAAGGCTCTCAAGAAGAGAGAACATTCCTCTTGAAGATGCTATAAATGAAATTAAAATAAGAGAGGAAAAGGAGAGAGAGCGATACTTAAAAATCTATAATATAGACGTAACAGACCTCAGCATCTATGATGTAATATTAAACACCGAAAACCTCCTCCCCGAGGATATTGTAGATGTTATCGTACTTATTTGGGAAAGGTGGAAATCTAATGAAAAATAGACTTCCCGTTATCACGGAAAGAAAAAAGTTCATAAAAGAAGATTCTGAAACAGATCCTAGATACGGCAAAAAGCCTGATGAGAGGTCTGTTGAAGAGCTTCTTAATATGGGAGTGGTAGTAATTGATAAGCCTAAGGGTCCAACAAGTCACCAAGTATCTGCGTGGGTTCGTGATATGCTTCACGTGGAGAAGGCTGGACATGGCGGTACGCTAGATCCTAACGTTACTGGTGTTCTTCCAATAGCTACAAATAAAGCTACAAAGGCTCTTAGCCTACTTCTCCACGCAGGAAAGGAGTATATAGCATTAATGAGACTCCATAAGGATGTTAGTGATGAAAATTTGGAAAGAGTTGTGAAGAAGTTTACTGGAGTAATCTATCAAGTTCCTCCTGTTAGATCTTCTGTGAAGAGGAGAAAAAGGCCACGTAGAGTTTACTATATGGAAATAATTGAGAAAGAGGGTAGAGATGTCCTTTTAAGAATGGGTGTAGAGGCTGGAACATACATTAGAAAGCTTATTCACGATATGGGTAAGGCACTAGGTGTTGGAGCACATATGCAAGAGTTAAGGCGTACCCAAACTGCCCACATAACAGAGAAAGAAGCTATTTACTTACAAGACCTCCTTGATGCCTATATATTCTGGAAAGAGGATGGCTGTGAGGAGCTTATTAGGGAATATGTAAAACCTATAGAGTACCTTACTCAACATATCCCTAAGATTTACGTAAAGGATAGTGCTGTAGGTTCCATAACATATGGTGCTCCTGTTTACGCTCCTGCCGTGTCAATTATAGAGGAAGGGATTAAACCGAAAAGTCTTGTAGCAGTAATGACTCTAAAAGGTGAGTTAATAGCCATTGCCAAGGCAAGAGTATCTACGGAGAAAATACTTGAGATGAAAAAAGGTATTGTAGCTACGTTAGAGCGCGTCTTTATGGCAAGAGATATTTATCCGAGGTATTGGAAATCAAAAAGGCATTGAGTACTGTTGTCAAGTTAATGGAGAACATTCAGTAAGATTTCTTTGACATAAACATTTTTGACTATTGAGATTTAATTTCATAGGAGCACTTGCCCTACAAGGAGGTATAAGGATGTCAGGCTCTAATGGGTTGCCAGAAGGTATCACTTTTGAGCTTGTAGATATTGAGCTTTTAAAAGAGCACGAAGAGATTTACCCTGAAAAGGTAGATGAGCTCGCTGAAGAGATCAGAAAGGATGGTGTTGTTAAAAAACCTCTTCTCGTTGACAAAAAGACATATACTATTTTAGATGGACATCATAGATATTGGGCACTAAAAAAGCTTGGTTGTAAGAGAGTGCCAGCTTTTCTCGTAGACTACCTTAATGATGATAGGATCACTGTTACATTATGGCCCACAGCAAAAATAGATCACATTACTAAAGAAATGGTTATTGAGACCGCCCTTGCAGGGAAAAAGTTCACACCTAAGACTTCGAGGCACATCGTAAATATAGAGCTCCCAAACATTGAGGTAGAGCTTTCAAGACTTTATTGACTTCTTTTCTAGTTCCTTAATTATGGTGCATAATAACCAGTTGACCGTCTCATTATGCCCCTTCCTTCTCAATACATTGGCAACATAGCAGTTTAATGCATCTATTTCTGTCCTTTTTCCTTTCTGGAGATCTTGAAGCATAGAGGACACGTTTTCTCCTGTATATATCGAGACTTTCTTGACTTTCTCTATTAATCACTCTTTTTGTGGCAAATTTACTCCGGAAATTTTGGCTGCTTCGATAATTTCATCTATTATTGACTCTATGATAGGCAAAAGTTCATCCCAGAGTTCTACAATTATTTTATTCTTTTCATACAGTATTGCTGTTAGAGGATTTATCACACAATTCACAGCAGCTTTTTCCCAGATTATCTTAAAAATATCTTGAGGAACTTCTGAGGGTAACCCCACGTCCGAAAGCACAGATGCTAGCCTCATTTGAAATTCGCTTCCCCTTAGGGAGGCTATGTATGTTTTCCCTTTATATGCATGTTTAACTATTCCCGGGGCTTCCAAAGTAGCTGCATTATATGTTACACCAACTAAGATGTCAGCATTTCGAATTTCTTCGGTCAAAATTTCTGCTGTATTTAAGCCATTTTGTATGGCTAGAATGTGTGAAAAGGATATGGACTCTTTTATTTTCTTTAGTGATTTCCTAAGATCATAACTTTTTGTTGTTACCAAGACAAGGTCGAAATATTCCTCTCCAACGTCATCTAACGATTCTGCAACTTTTATTATGAAAGTCCCTTGAGTCTCCCCGCTTAATTTTAACCCTCTGTCTTTAATCACTTTGTAGTGTTCTCCCCTACATATACCAACTACCTCATGTACTGTAGAAAGTCGAGCTGCAAAAACGCTGCCTATTGCGCCCATGCCATAAACTAAGATTTTCAACTCCCTTCTCGCCCTCCTAATTGTTCTTTTTTACCACTAAAATACTCCAGAAGATCTGAACGAGTTATAATTCCTAATGCATTTCCTCCCTTATCCACAACTAATACTGCGGAAGATTCGGAAAGCAATGTTATTAGCATCCTTATACTAGCATCCGGAGGTACGGAGGGCAGAGGAGGTTTCATTACATCTTTAACCTTTAAGTTTTGAAGTTCGTCTGGGTCATAATTTAACGTGGATTTTATTACAGTCTCCTCATCTAAAGTTCCTACAATCTTACCTTCTCTGTTTTTTACTGGAAGCTGAGAATATGCCCCCTTAATCATCCTAGAAATTGCACTAAGCAACGATTCATCTTCACCAGCGTAAACAACATTTGGGCTCATTAGGGTAGTTGCTTTTACCCGTTCTCATTCAATTTCTTCTAATGCATTCATTATTTTCTTAAGAGTAGAGTATCTTGGATCC
>CBEVQP010000016.1:0-14883 GCA_965552035.1 uncultured Thermoplasmata archaeon
ATAAAGAATAATCTCTTCAGAACCTAAACGTTGTCTGATGATTCTTTGCCCAGATGGTGGGATAATCCTCCTATAAGCTCTTGAAAGCTTTGAAAGATATCTTTGTCTGTGGTATGACGAGTGTCTATATTCATAGAATACGTCCATCTCTTCCAATTCCAGCACTTCGCGCGGAATTTTTGATTCAAAAGGCCTTCTAATTATGGAAAGCCTATAGAAGAGAGGTTTTACAATGTTTGACTCTATTAGGCCAGCAAAGCCCCTTCCCAAAGAATCTCTTAGAAGTTTTTCAGAGGCTCCAAAAGGAACAGGAGTTGTTGGAGCAGTTGAGTATATGTTTAGAATCTCTCCAACGTTTATCACACTGATACCTTTTTCTTCTATCCTAGAAAAGAGCTCATTTAGAAGCTTTATTAATCTTTCACCATCTCTAGGAAGATCTCTAACATCTTTAACAAAAACCAACGTTTTGGAACTCTCCTCCAAATATTTTTGGACATATTCAAGAAAATTGTCAACATTATACGGAATGTCATCTTCTACGCTCGTTGAAACTGGAATCCCAACAATTTTGTCACTGCCCCAAGGAATAATTATAGGAGTACCCACAGTTCCTGCATTCACTTCATCTAAGAGGACGCCGTTAATACCAATCCTTTTTAACCAAGGGGTTAGTTGAGGATACCATTCAAGGTATGGAAATCCTAGTATATCCGAACTTTTTCTGAATAGACTATTCATTAGGTCTCTGTGAAGTCGTATTTGAGAAATTATAGAAGGAAGTGTGGAGAGGGCATATGATGTGTAATAATACGGTGTTAACACGACATCAACATCTTTTTTCGAGAAGAGTTCTGATATTATGTTTAAAACGCTCTCGGTCCTATCAAAATAGGCGTCTATAAAAGAGCCTGTTATTATAAGGCTAGGCTTTAGAAAATCAACATTATCAGTAAGATATTCGATAAAGGGGATATAGAGATTGTCTTCTAACTTTCTTAATACATTAGGATGCTGGATTGTGGGCTGGTGAAGGACCCAAATAAAAGATGCATAGCCCATAACATTCACCGTAGCTCAAAATATAGATTTATCAATATTGTATAAAAAATGTAAGGGACAGGAATTAGGAGCTGAGGATAGCATCTTCGATAATTTCATTATCAAATGGGTCGTCTTCTAAGAACATATCTCTATCCGTTATTTCAATACCCTTAGTGATTGCGTTGTATAACTCTATAAATCTTCTGTAATGTTTTTCATAGCGGTCCTTTGCATAGTCAGCTGCTTGCTTTGTAAAGATTAGAAACGTCCAGTCACTTGATTGAAGCAAAAGAAGCTCTCTAAACGCCTGGATAATATGTTTTTTTCTTCCATTTTTGTATTTTATGTAGGACTTTATTTCCAGAGCTTTTCGTTCCGCATCATACTCTTTTTTCCAATAATCGAGAGTCTCTTCGTTCCACCACGTCATGTGTTTTCCGCCATATCCCCATGAGGACTCGGGGAGTTCTATCTCTCTTTCTGGAGGATATGCATCTAAATACTCTGTGATTGTTCTTAACGAAATATCGCTATCCTCGTTAAGTAACCTAATTACAGACTCAAGCCAATTAATACCCTCAAACCACCAGTGACCAAACAGTTCTGCATCATATGGTGCTACTACTATACTCTCTTCGTCTTTATCTCTTAATAAATTCCTTACTAAGGAAACAAAATGTGTAGCATGAACTTTTACACGTTCTTGTGCCATTTCTACATTATAAACTCGTTTTCCGTCTAGAGGAACGTTTTTATTAGTAATTCTCCAATAATGCATTCCGCTTATTTCGTCAAGTTTGTGGAACTCTCTATACCAAGGATCTCCAGGATATCCTATTTCTCTACTCCATACCTGAAGTGCGGTCTCTAAGTTTCTGCCTAATACATATATTCTAGAGCTCTTAACCCTATAAGCTCTGTATACACTCCCTCTAGGCTTCCATGAGGGTTCATTTTCCACGAATTCGCCACCAGAGAACATGACTCTAACTTTTCTTCCTTGGATGGCATGTGCGTCCACAAAGAAATATTCTAGACCAAACTCTTCTAAAAACTCTTCTATACCTTTCCTATACTCTTTTTTATGGCCATTAGGTCCTTCCCAAGAACCTCTAGGTCTATAACCCATCTCAGGAAGCCAGATGCCTCGCGGCCGTTTTTTGAAGTATTTTTTGTAAGTTTCGATGCCTACCTTTATTTGGAAATAAATCCAAGCATCTTCAAGAAGAAGTGGTAAATATGCATGAGTGGCACTACAAGAAATAGCCTCTATTAATCCCTTGTCTTGGAGATCTTTTAGAGCCCCCGGAATATCTCTGTTGTATTTTCTAAAGCTCTCATAGATATTTACGTAATAATTGTAGTACATTTCTGCTAGTTTTTGAAATTCTTTTTTTCTCTGAAACCTCTTTATATCTCCCTCTGCGGAGTCTATCCTGGTTTTAATATATTCCTCAAAGCGGTTTTTCATATAATTGTCAGCAAGTTGCTCCAAAAGTATTGGAGTAACGTTGATTGTTAATTTGGCTTTAATACCTTCTTCATGGAGCCTGTATATT
Source organism: uncultured Thermoplasmata archaeon (assembly GCA_965552035.1). GTDB lineage: Archaea > Thermoplasmatota > B47-G6 > B47-G6 > B47-G6 > B47-G6. The sequence continues at coordinate 2,604 of CBEVQP010000016.1, forward strand.
GTATTTATTAGAGGTATATATGTCTCAGCTAAGACCTCAAATACCCATTCTTCTCCATGTGGCCAGACTCCGTGTTTTTTAACATAGGGCATATGAGCATGAAGAACAAAGCTAAGAGTACCAGGCATTGATGACACCTCATGATAGTATGCCTATTAAAACCATATACCTTACTACAGTATGTTCATCTACAATATATCATTTTTCAGTGACATGTAAAAACACGTTGAGTTTTGGAGAAGAAACCTCTATATTTGTTCAGTGCTTATATCCTGTACTTAAAGAAAAACAAACGATCTAAGGATATAATTATCAGCTTATTTGCAAAAACATACGCTGAGAAATCACCACATCTTAAGGGGGAGAGGGAAATCAAAAATGGTGTTAGAAGCTTTGCTCTTTGGGGCAAGAGAAAGTCCGTGTATAAAATCTTTAAAGCAGTTTAAAATTAGTTTTATGAATAATAGTAAACTTACTAACCCTCAATAACAGGAGGTTCAATTATGCTTGAAAAAGAGCTTGCATTAGAGTTTTTTAAAAAGAATGGATATGTACGTAAAAAATGTAAGAAGTGTGGTAAATACTTTTGGACTTTAAACCCAAATCTTGACGTTTGTATGGATTCTCCTTGTACAGAGTATCAATTTATTGGTAATCCAATAACAAAGAAAAGATATACGCTAAAAGAGATGAGAGAGGCATTTTTATCCTTTTTTGAAAAACACGCTCATAAAAGAATAAGGAGATACCCTGTTGTTGCGAGATGGAGGGATGATATTTATTTCACGATAGCTTCTATAGCAGATTTTCAGCCTCACGTTACGTCTGGTGAAGCCGAACCTCCTGCAAATCCTCTAGTCATATCACAGCCATGTATAAGATTTACAGATATTGATGCTGTTGGAAAATCGGGAAGACATCTAACTAATTTCGAAATGATGGCTCACCATGCATTTAACAATCAAAAAAACCACATATATTGGAAAGAAGAAACAGTAGAATACGCTTTAAAGTTTTTCACTGAAGAATTAGGAATACCGAAAGAAGAAATAGTATTCAAGGAAAATCCTTGGTTTGGAGGCGGAAATGCAGGTGCTGCTTTTGAAGTAGTATCGAGAGGTCTAGAGATAGCCACATTAGTATTTATGAATCTCAAAGAAGATCCAAACGGTGAAATAGAGCTTGGAGGATCTAGATACTCCCCAATGGACATCTATATAGTTGATACCGGATATGGGCTTGAGCGACTTGTGTGGTTCTCAACGGGAGATCCTACAATATATGATGCCATCTATGGGGATATAGTCGATTATATCTTAGAAGAAGCTGGAAGACCCATAGACAGAAAGGAGAATAGGACAAAACTCATTTTGTCAGAACTTTCTAAAATGGCTGCTTTGATTGACGTCGATTATATGGGAGATCTAACGAGCTTTTATATGAGTGTTCATGAGCGTTTGAAGGAAAAATATGGTTTGGAGGTTCCTATTGAAGACATTAAGAAAATTGCAGAAATTATGAGCAAAGTATATGCAATAGCAGATCATACGAGAGCGTTAGTATTTATGTTGGGAGATGGTGTGGTTCCTTCAAATATGCGTGAGGGTTACTTTGCAAGGATGCTTATTAGAAGATCCATAAGAATGCTTTATGAATTAGGGATCAAACCAGAGTTTCTCTGGGAAGTGATGAGAAAACATCTCGAACATATGAAAGAAGACTATCCGGAACTTTATGCGGTTAGAGACATAATGCAGAGAATGATAGAAGTTGAGATTGAAAAGTATAAGAATACCTTGGAAAGAGGCAGAAACATCGTTCTAAGGATTATTAGATCAAAGGGCAAAGTAGATATAGAGGACTTAGTCGAGCTTTACGACTCTCACGGTATAACTCCGGAAATAGTTAAAGAAATAGCATCTTATCAAGGAATAAATGTCGAAGTTCCACCAAAATTCTACGCCCTTATTGCAGAAAGACACTCGCATGTAGAAACTCATGAAGAGGTTGAGGAGAAGATAGAAGTCCCACAAGACCTTCCAGAAACAAGACTTCTTTATTATGAGGACGAATATTTGAAAGAATTTGATGCAAAAGTTATATGGTCAAAAGACAAGTATGTGATTCTCGACCAAACAGCGTTTTATCCCACGGGTGGAGGTCAAGAACACGACATTGGAACGCTTATTTTACCGGATGGAAGTAAGGCTCACGTCATTAATGTTTTTAAGGAGAAAAGATACGTTGTACATGAGTTGAATAGAGAAATACCCGTTAACATTAAAGTAAGGGGAATTATTGATTGGGAACGTCGATATAGGCTAATGAGACACCACACAGCTACACACGTTATTCTAACAGCAGCTAGAAGAGTTTTAGGCCCTCACGTGTGGCAGGCTGGTGCAGAAAAAACTCCTGAGAGAGTTAGGTTTGACATAACACACTTTGAAAGACTAACGGATGACGACGTAAAGAAAATAGAAGAAGAAGCCAATAAGATTGTTTGGTCAGCTTATAAAGTCATAAAGAAATGGATTCCAAGAAAAATAGCTGAAGAAAAGTATGGGTTTAGACTGTACCAAGGTGGAGTACCCCCGGGAGCAGAGATTAGAGTTGTCACGATAGGAAACGAGGAGAATCCTATTGACGCACAAGCATGTGGGGGGACTCACCTGAACAACACTCTCGAAATAGGGTTTATTAAAATTCTCTCAACAGAGCGCATTCAAGATGGCGTTGTAAGGCTTGAATTTGCAGCTGGGCCTGCAGCCCTAGATCACGTGCAAAATGCTTATGATCAGCTTAAACAAATAGCCATAAGACTAAATGCAAAATTGGATAACGTTTTATCCTCATTCGAAAAGATAATTCAAGAGAATTATAATCTGAGGAAAGAGGCAGAAAACCTTAGGAAACGTTTAGCTGAAATTGAATCAAAGATTGGATGGGAAGAGATAGGAAGGATTAAAGGACATAGAATTCTTTACAAGGAAATTATGGGAGAACTTGATGAAGCAGTAAACATCGCTGGAAAGGCTCTAAAAGAATTAAAGTCAGTGGTTATAGTTTGTACTACTAGCGGATCTTTTGTGATAGGACGCCCAAGTGATATGGATGTTAATTTAAGAACTATTGCTCACAAATTACGGGAACGAGGTATTAAATGTGGAGGAAAAGAAGACTTCATAAGAGGAAAAACAAAATCATGCAAAGAATTGCTTGAGGCCATTAAGAACGCCTTTAGAGAATAATATGCGGTGATGCAATGAAAATTAAGGACGTCAGAAATGCTGAGATAATTGAAGGAACAGTTTCTATATTTGTAAATGTGATTCTATGGGCTCTAAGACTCTTTGCGGGATATATCTCTGGAAGCCTCGCGTTAATATCTGATGCGTGGCATGGTCTTAGTGATGTTTTTACATCTCTTGCTGTAATCTCATCAAGTAAAATGGCCTCAAAACCTCCTGATGAGCACCACCCTTATGGTCATGGAAAAATTGCAGAAGTAACATCTTTCCTCATGGGTTTAGCGTTGATAGGAGAGGCTATCTTCTTTATTTATGAGGGGATTAGAAGGGTTTCCTTAGGAAAAGACTATTTAAATTATGAAATGATGCATTGTGCTATAATCTCTGCTGCTTTGGTGGTTCCTGCAAAAGAGGCACTTGCTTGTTGGGCAATAAAATTGGGGAGAAAGTACAAATCTAACCTCTGCATTGCTGATGGACTACATCACCGTGCTGATGCTGTTGTTACAATTTCAGTGGTTGTGGGCCTCATATTTGTGCGGATCCTTAAAAGCCCACACCTTGATACTGCTTTTACCATTGGAGTTGCCTTATTAATTATACATGAAGGTCTAAAAGTTGCAAAGAGCTCTTTTATGAATTTAATAGACTCTACACCCTCAGAACTTAAGAAAAAGATAAAAGAAATAGCAATGAGCATAAATGGCGTCATGGAAGCGCACGATATAAGAGTAAGGAACTACGGCGGACTTTTATTTGTAGATCTCTGCATACATTTAAGAGAAGATATGAGCGTTAAAGAAGCACACGAAATTGCCCATAAAATAGAGGAGAAGATTAAAAAGGAATTGAAAAACGTTATGGAGGTATTTGTTCATCAAGAACCACAATAAATTTACAAAAAAACTCAAAAGGAGATTGAGAAATCTTTATAGGCTAATCTTAAAGGCACTTGCTATTTAGTAGAAAAATCACTCCTCTTTTATTATACCCATTCTCTTTAGCTCCTTCTCAATCCTTTTGAGATATTTTCTTGAGGGCTTCCTTGCAATCACGGAATCGCCTTCAGGAGTTTTTCTTACAATAAATCCGGCTCTGGATAGCCTAAGTGTAACCCCTCTTAGATAATCTTTTCCACGATATTTTGCTCCTGGAGAGCCCACGTAATGATAGAGTAATCCTCCAGGCCTTAGCACTCTATAGAGTTCCCTATAAAACTCCCGAGAATATAATTCACCGGCTAAAGATATTCTAGGAGGATCATGAATTATGGCATCAATACTTTCGTTTTTGATAAATCTGACCACGTAAAATACATCTCCTTTGATAAGCTCAATATCTGGATCTCTAAAAAGCTCTTTGGACCACGGATTTAATGAGGCCAAAAAGATAATATTCTCATCCTTCTCAACAGATATTACACGTCTTGCACCCATTTTTCTGGCCCATATGGCAGTATATCCTAATCCGGCGCAAGTATCAAGAACAGTACCATTAACGTTTATCTTTGAAACCTTCCTCTTAGCATCTTCCCAAGGGTCTAGGTCTTTCGTTCTATGCATTCTTATTCCGCTTATTTCAACAGTAGGGGCGGTTTTTGTAGGTACCAATTTGTAGAACTTGGGCTCTCTTACTATAAGGTCATAAAATTTGCCCTCTTCATACATGTATATGTGGTTTTTATGACGAGCAATGTATTCTAAGTCCTCTTTTTCTATGACCTCACCATTTGGGAGATAAAACTTATTTCCTAATCTCTTTACTATCGTCTTTGAGATGTTCAAGTCTAGACTAACAACCTCTTCTCCGGATAGCAATCTTTCGGCAACTTCTGCAGTGAAGTAATACCTCTCACCCATATACACTCCCTCAACGACAATCTGGAGAATATCGACAACATCATTTATTAAGATTGATCACTTTAAAGTTTGGATCAAGATCATAGTTAGGGTGAATTGTCATGAAAACAATAAATGATCTGAGAACAATTGTCAGAAATCTTGATGGCTCACCATTTGCTTCAATAAAGGTTATTCAAGGAAAGTATGATCTAGAAGATGGAAAAACACTTAATATAGAGAAAATACCAAAAAGAGCGCATGAAAGGGGACGCATTGCACTTACTGTAAGAAATGACTATCCAAATAGGATAGTGAAGTTTGAAGAAGGGATTTTGGCCGTCGCGCATTTTATTGCAAAGAGAATTTATAGGTCCCTTAAAGACATTAAATGGTTTAAGCCATACAAGCCATCCTCTGCCGTATTAGAGAGAAACATAGTCAATATTAGGCCTAATAGCATTACTGTAAGGATAAACTTTGAAGTTCCGAAAAAAGGAAGCAAAATTAACGGAAAGGAATTGGAGTATATGTTTATAGAAAGAATTCCAGTAGTTGCTACAGGGATAATGTGGAGACACCTAAACAAGGCAGAGAGGATTAACATTGAGAGTTTAATAACTGCAATAGAAGATCAAAGATATCTAATTAGGAAACTGAAAGAGGAGGGTAACATAGCCTTTATAGGAAATGGTGCGAATCCAGATCCAGAAAGAGGAACAAAACCAATAGAAATAAACAGAAACTTATTGACTACGTATGAACTTCCTAGTGGACGAACTGTAGAGGGACTCGTAATAACATCTGGAATCACAAGTTTTTATGGGATAAAATATGCTGGAAAGTCAACGATTCTTCAAGCGTTGACTAGAGGGTTTTATGTCTATCAACCAGGAGATGGGAGAGAATGGATAAAAACAGTAGATCATATGCCTTTAATCACATCTGATTGGGGGAGAGTTATACGAAGCGTTGATGTTAGCCCCTTTATAGAGAGCCACCCAAGCATAGAAATTAATGTCGAGGACGTTAGGACATACTCTGCAGATGGGTATTTATCGCAAGTTTCTTCTCTTATGGAGGCACTAGAACTTAGAGTTCCGGGAGTATTAATTGATGAAGAACTCTCTGATCCATTTTTTGTCCGTGGAAAGGGAGATACATACAAGTCCCTTCCTCAAACAATTGTTACTTTAGCGGACAAGTATGGATTATCCTTTATCCTTGCAGTAGAAACTGCAGAAGAGATCTTAAGAAAATCTTATGTGATCTATGAAGTTAAAGGATTTAGTATTGATCGAAAAGTAAAATTGGATGAAATAAAAACCGAATCGGAAGACATAGAAGTCTCAAGACCCCGATCAAGGAGACCTCCTGAAGATTTTATACCTGCGATAGCTTCATATAAAGTGGGAGATAGAAAAGTAAGAATCATAACACGAGAAAAGAGAGGATATAATATAGCTATGGATAGAACATTTAGATATTCAATTATAGAAAAAGGTCAGCTAAATGCAATAATGGAAACTATGAAAATCGTGAGGAGGTATTTAGATGGTAAAAGAAGCCTAACATCGGCTATAAGAAGCGCTATGGACGAGATTTATGAAAAAGGTATAGCGTCTCTCGGATTCAAGGAATATTACGCAGAATTCTCAGAGTGGCAACTGGCATATATGATCAATAGGATTTCAAAAATTAGATAATAGGAACTTTCTTCTCCTTAATTTTTGAAAGAACGTATTCAAGAGTACTATTATCTACGTTTTCTAGTTTTGTGATATCATTTCCCTTTATGTATCCAATTACTCTTCTTCCTAAAACAATATTTTCGCAACAATTGTTGTACTCATAGAATAGTCTTCCGAGAGGGTTATTTGGAGGGATTATTCCAAAAATATCTCCTGATCGTTTCTCTAAGTCTCTTAAAACATCAACGGCTCTTGTATTAAGTTTTATTATTTCCAAATCTCCGTCTCTATTTACTATTACCACATCGTTAAATGTATTTCTTATTTTTTTCTTTAGCGCATTTACTAAGATGTTTTTGGAACTTTGTTCATGAATTAGTTTCCATGAACTATCAATGGCGAAGAGAATTGCTGCATGCTCGAGAATCGGCGCTCTTTTTATATTTTCATAATCTTTGCGGAGCATATATTGGACGCCCTCAGTACTTGTGAAGTACCCTCTGACGACGATGTTATTGTCCTCTAAAGCCTTAAGGGCCTCTTGAATGAAACCTCTATGCTCAGAAGAGACCCTAAGTTTCGCTCTAATACCCTCAACTGTATTGGGACCATACGAGTACAACACTTTCTCTACTAAGAACTTATACGCCTCTACGGGATCTACGCTCTCTACTTCATCCACTCTTCTGAGGTCATAAATGGGTCTTGTTCCCTCAAACTTTACAACTTTAATGATCCCTTGTGATTCTAATTTTCTTATAATTCTTGATAGCTCCTGATCTTTACTCTTTGATTTATTCCATTTTTCTATGATCTCATTTATATCTTCGGGAATATCATTTGAGAAAAATATTGAAAAGTACTTTTCATAGTCCTTTAATGTTAAATATCGTCTTCCTAAGAAAACAGTAGTCATGACGTTAGACTCCAACATTTCCGAGATCCATCTCCTGAGAACGCTCTCCTTTACTATGAATCTCTCAAAAATGTTTTCAGAACCGGAAAGGGGTATATAACCCAAAGTTCTTACCGCGTTTACTAAGTCATCTTTCGTAACTCCTTTGATGATAAGCCACCTTTTAAGCTTAAAGTATCTATCTAGGTAGTCAACATCCTTAAACTCGACATTTTCTTGGAGAACCTTTGTCTTAACCTTCTGAAGGAGCTTTCTAAGAACTGTGGCCCGGTCTTCCATTAGTACTACGTCCTCATATCCGGTAGCAATTATCTCATGGGAAAATGGCATAGGAACGTCAGTAGGAAGGATTACTCTAAGCTTCCACTTTCCAGATATTATATTCGATAAGACTGCTTTTGCTCCGTTAATATCCATGTGTTGAGTGAGAATTTCTCTATAGGCTTCTATAAATACTGGATGTGTTTTTTCAAGCTCTTTAGATGCTCGCAGTATGTTCATAGCTTTCAGATATTGGTTCTTTGCGCTGATTTCGTACCCCTTGTAATTTCGGAGAATCATAAATGCCCTTACAGCACAATGTCTGAATCTTTGGTTAAAGAGCTCAGTATTTCTTAGAGAATCCTTGAGGATTTGTTCAATGTTCTCTGGTGTTACAAGCTCTTTAATAGTTTCCTCGTCAAGCACAATCATTTTAGGAAGGGTCAGCATGAAACCATCGTCTGTTACTGTAATTCCCACACTGATTCTATGCTTAGCACCAATTGCGGCCGCATAGGCTCTAGAAAGGGCATCGTTGACCTTTCTCCCAAACGGGTAGTGGAATATAATATGATATTTACCATACTCGTCAATGTAATGCTCTATGGTGATGCTTCTAAAACTAGGGACAAAGCCTGCAGTTAGAATTTGATTTTTGAATAGGTTAAAAATTACATTGGCTGCCTTTTTATCCATATAATACTCCTTCATCAGATATTTTATCACGTCTTCTTTCGATATTCTTCCATTTAACACTTTTTTGACAAGATCTTCAACACTCTCTCTGAATTTCATTACCTCTATAGACAAATCATAGCTTCTGGGAAGCATTTCTCCTATCCAACTAGGTATTGTAGGTCTTTTTCCAGGAGCAGGTCTTACATATACCCTAGTCCCTTTAAATCCTAGAAACTCATATGTGTTGCCAGCAAGAACAAATATGTCTCCATGTTTTAGCTCAGTAGCAAAATCCTCTGAGAGAAATCCAACAATCTTTTTCTTGTCATATAATACTACTGCGTATTTTGTTTCTTCAGGAATTGTCCCAATATTTAGGTTGTATATTACCCTAGCCCCCTTCTTTCTGCCGAAAACCCCTTCTTTAAAGTCAACCCATATTTTTCTGTAAACATTCAAATTTTCTAAACGCTCATCAGTGGCGCCAAGATATTCTAATACAGAGAGAAATTCATCGTAACTGAGATTTCTGTATGGATATGCTCTTTTTACTACATGGTATGCTTCATCTATGTGCCATTTTCTCTCTAAACTCATTCCTACGATGTGTTGTGCAAGAACATCAAGACTATTTTCAGGAATCCTCACTCTGTCTATTTTGCCCATTTTAGCACAGCGAGCAATTACGGCACACTCGATAAGATCGCCTGCACTTATTGCTATGAACCTACCCTTAGGTTTCGCATGCACTGCATGCCCGCTTCTCCCTATGCGTTGAATACCTCTTGAAATGCTTTTTGGAGATCCTATCTCACATACTAAGTCCACGTATCCGATGTCAATTCCAAGCTCCAAGGATGTGGAAGTTACAACAGCTTTAAGCTTACCATTTTTGAGATCGTCTTCAACTTTAAGCCTTACTTCTGGACTTAGGCTGCTATGATGAGTTCCCACACTTTCAAGACCAAGCTCCTTAAGTTTATATGAGACCGCCTCTGCACCACTCCTCGTATTTGTAAAAACAAGAGTGGTACGATGCCTTTTAATATAATCGATTAACATCTCATACATTTTTCTATTAACTGCCTCTGGACCTTCTGTAACAATATCTCCCGGGCTATGTACAAGTATCTCAAGATCCTTCTGAAACGTGCTTTTTACTATGTAAACATCTCTTGGAACCCATACACCGTTTTTAACCTCTCCACCTACAAGAAACCTCGCAATCTCTTCTACCGGTGCTTGTGTAGCGGACATCCCTATTCTCACAATGGGCTTCCCAACATATTCTTGAAGTCTTTCAAGGGATAAAGAAAGGTGAACACCACGTTTAGATGAACATAATTCATGAATCTCGTCTACAATCACATACTTTACATCTTTTAGAAGCTCCCTAAATTTTTTTGATGTTATAACAATAGATAGTGTTTCGGGTGTAGTTATTAGTATGTGTGGCGCCTTTTTTAGCATTTTAGACCGCTCATATTGCTTAGTATCCCCAGTTCTAACAAAATAGCGAATTTCAGGAATCTCCAGACCAAAATCTTCTGCTAACTTCTTTATACCCTCAATAGGTCCCTCAAGATTCTTTTTAATATCGTTAGAAAGGGCACGGAGGGGCGATACGTAAACTACGTAGACTTTATTCTCCAAAGCTTTGTTAGAAGCAAGAATAAAAAGCTCGTTAATAGCACTCATAAATGCGGCGAGAGTTTTCCCACTACCAGTAGGAGATATCATAAGAACGCTTTTACCTTTATGAATGAGAGGGATGGCTCTTCTTTGGATATCAGTTAAGGAAGAATATGTTCTCATAAACCACATCCTTACTATTGGATGAAACATTCCTAGGACATAGTCGTCTGGCCATACGTATGGTGATATTTTTACACCCATATTTACTCACGTGGTAGGCTGATATTAATTATGTAAGCAGTAGATGGCACGTTTTATAAGTTATTAGTCCAATGGAACCACTCTTAAATTTTATAATTCCCCGGATCTATTGATTACCACGAATTGTCTTGAGAGCGCTAAAGGTGTCTTAAGTGATACCATTACTCATACTGTCAGTGGCACTTGTAATTTCAATAATAATACTAGCAAAAGGATCTGATATTTTTACGGAAGCAGCTAAAGAACTGTCACATTTGTTGGGAATAACATACACTGTTGTTGGAATTTTGATAGTGAGTATTTCTACAACACTACCGGAAAATACTGTGTCAATTTATTCCGCCGCTACAGGAGCCCCTCATGTAGCTTTTGGAAATGGTATAGGCTCAATAATTTTTAATGTGGGGGTTGCTGTCGCGATTGGGAGTTTGATTAGGAAAGGGAATATGTTGGACAGTCACGTTTACAAGGAAGACATTCCTATGATGATTTTACTTACTCTTTTGACATGGAGTTTTTCATACATCAATAGCGATATTTCGCGATTAGAGGGCGCAATATTATTTTCTTTAGGATTATTTTACTATGTTTATAGATTTAGAAGTTCTAAAGGTGCCGAAAGGGTCGAAAAAGGAGACAATCTACCAAAAATATTAATTTTGCTGATATTGGGTCTTTTAATGGTTATTGGAGGCTCAATAGGTCTTAAAGAGAGTGGTGTAAGGCTGGCAAGGGAGATAGGAGTTCCTGAGATATATATATCAATAGCACTCATTGCTGTAGGTACTTCAATACCCGAATTAGCTACAGCCATAGCTTCTGCCATAAAAGGTGTAGGAGAAATTAGTGTTGGAAATGTTATTGGGGCTAATATTATAGATCTATCTATAGCTGTAGGGCTGGCTGCAACTATTTGTCCAATTCCCATTGACTCCCAGTCATTAACTCTTACTTTCCCGTTTACTATAGCGATATTTGTTATATTCGAGATAGGAATCTTAATTAGAAGGAGAATGGACTGGACTGTGGGAATACCCCTTCTTGGGGTTTATTATGCGTATATTTATCTGCTCTACGTATCATATATGTCTTAAAAGCGTTAGTCAAGTATAATTGCTCTCGGAAGCCTTATGGTATGGGTGATGAGAGATTTATCCCCTCTGAATTCTCTGATGAGAGAGTAATACCCTTTTTCTGTTAAGATTACCAGATCTCCTTTCGAGGATGCATATAAGTCGCTGGGATCCCTATAGAAAATTAATATGGTGTTACCCTCTTCTATAGCGTCTATTCCCTCTGGATGAAACATTAAATCATATATTTCGCCACCAAAATCAATGGATACCTGATAGATCCCTTCAGATTGTAAAACAATGTTTTTAATAACTCCGATAGCCCCATAATTAAATATTCCAAAACTCTCACAACAACTTTCTACAATTTTCTTTGAATCAAGCTCTTCAATCTGGATTTTAAAGGCATTCCCAATATTTTCTTGATTTTGTTTTAGTGATAAGACTAAATCCTCTTTTTGAAAACATCTCATCGATTTTTCAGTAGTTATTTGTACGGGTCTATACATGATCTCTGAAAGAATTGCAGTATAGTACTCCATATACTCTGATTTTGTCGTAAACTTCATTAACTCAATACCAAAGATATCTTCTAGAGCTTCTTTTAACACACCTACGCAGGTAGTATCACAAAATAGCACGGCCTCCTGGTTTAAATCTATAATTTTTATTTTTA
>CBEVQP010000017.1:0-14626 GCA_965552035.1 uncultured Thermoplasmata archaeon
CATAGTCAGGAACTATGAAGAATAAAAATATCAAACCATATAGTGAAAGATTTTTGGAAATAGACGCGGCTCGAGGAGCAAGCGTTATTTCTATGGTCTTGTACCATTCCTATGTTATTCCTCAATACCCCTACGCACAACAACCTCTAAGGGAGGTTGCAATTATCATTGCATCTTCCTTTATATTTCTTTCAGGACTTTCTATTAAAATAGCGTACGAAAGAGGGTACCGTTTCCCCAAATTTCTAATAAGATCCATCAAAATAGGTATTTGTGCTCTTATAATTACAATTGCTACATATCTATACGTTCCTACCCAGTATGTGATCTTTGGAATTCTACACTTTATTTCAGTGGCTTCTCTTCTTATATATCCGCTCCTAAAGAGGGGTATCCTTCACAGAGGGGTTCTTGCTCTAGCCATTCTGATAATATTCATTTTAACACCAAACAAGGCTATAGGTAACATTTTTACCATTCCAATAGGATTCTATCCAAAAAGTTTCCATTCGCTTGATTATTTTCCAATAATCCCGTGGATAACTGTCATGTTGTTAGGAACTATCTTTTCCGACATAATTTATCCTCAGGGAGAGAGAAAATATAAAATAAAACTCAAAGAAAGCTTTATAACTAAAATTCTTGTAAAACTAGGAAGAAAAAGTCTATGGATTTATATGGGGCATATTCCGTTGATATATTGTGTTACATTATTGATTAGATCTCTCTAGGTGCTTCACATGAGTTTACGAAAACGCGCAATTAACTTCGCATTCTTTGTAGGGGTTTTTTACCTATTTTCAAGACTAAATACAATCATTCATGAGCTATCGCATGCCTTAGTAGCTTATGTCGGAGGGTACGAGATCTGCAAGATCCATATTTCCTGGATTCCTTTTGAGAGATCATACGTTATTGCAAAAATACCGGCAGGAGAAATATGTACTGTTTTCTTTTACATAGCTGGAATGGTTTCAAACTTTGTTTTGTTAATTTTGTTCTCATATCTCTCTATAAAATTTGATAAGCTTTGGAAAAAGATATTTCTCGTTGCAAGTCTGGCTTCGTTCTACGCTATAACTCTCTATGTACACTATATGCTCGTATTCGGTAGAGGAGATCTAACAGTATTTTATAAATGGGAGCTAACTTGCGCTGTAATACTCGTCCTATCAGTTTTATATGAGCTATTCTTGGGCGAGCATTGGGAGCTAGCCTTTGGGAAATATGTTCCTTGGAATGTCTCGTTATTACTTCCACCTTTGGCTATTGTGGGCTTCTATAGATATAATTCTGACCTTAAACTCATGTTTGCCATTGCGCTCTTCTTATACGTTGTTACTATGCTTACAATTAGAGCATACAAAGTTAATAGCAAATTTAACGTCCTGAAATTTATGAGGCCGCCTAAAATGGTCAGAGACAAGATACCAGAGATTGATCCAAACCACAAATATAGAAAAGCTCAGGAAGACGAGCTCATAGAGCTCATTTCTAAAAAGATCGTTGAGGAGGCATTGGAATTCTATTACACAAGAGACTCTCGAGAACTTATAGATATCATTGAAATCGTAGAGAAAGCGATAAATACCTTAAAAATTAGCAAAGAAAATCTCGAAAAGATTCGAAAAGAAAAACGTGAAGAAAGAGGTAAATTTGAAGAAGAATATGTTATGGAAGGTTAGTACTTCGCTTCATAAATAAGTTTACCCTCTGCAAAGACATGCGTAGGATAGTTCTCTAAGTTAAATGGATCTCCGTTCCAGACTACTAGAGATGCCCACTTCCCTGGTTCTACGCTTCCGAGAATGTCGTCTACTCCTAAAATCTTTGCATTATTGTACGTTATTAGCGATATAGCATCTGCTTTTGACATTCCAAATCTTATGAAGTGTCTCAGTTGCAAGTACAAGTTCATTTGAAGTGTAACAGGATGATCGCTCATTAACCCAAAGAATGGTCTCACTTCTACAAGATGTTTTACATTCTTCCAATCTTCGTGTTTTAACTCTGTTTTGTATGAGAACGCATCCAATGGGCCATAAACAATTGGTATGTTCTCTTTCTTCACCTTTTCAAATGTTTCCTTTGTATGAACGTCACCACAATGTTCTAGAGTGATTTTTATTCCAAACTTCCTTTTTATCATTAGTAACGCCGCTATATCGTCCTCTTTGTGGACATGAACGCGCAATACTTCTTCCCCCTTAATAACTGGTATAAGTGCCTCAATTGTTGGTTCTATCTCCTCCGGTTTCTTTTCGTTACGCTCAAGAAGAGACACGATCTTTTGCGTCTTTATTAGCTGTTCTAACAGAATTGCTACAGCACCCATACGTGTGTATGGTCTCTTCCCCTTCCACTCAACCGTTGATCGCGGGTTATATCCAAACGCGGCCTTAACCCCCACATACTTCATGAAGGCGTCTTCAATGTCGTGAGCGTAGTTCTTTATTAAGACTCCTCTTCCACCAATGACGTTACCGCTGCCAGGAAGTACCGAGGAGTACAGGACTCCGAATTCTATGGAGTTCTCAAAAGCATGGTCGTCCATATAAATCGAATACAAGGCCTCAACTAATGGTAGTACAGATTCCATTTTTTCATTAGACTCTCCCTCGTAAGATGGTTCACCGCTTCTGGCCATCCCTATGTGAGAGTGTCCATCAATAAAGGCTGGTGTAACCACTCCCTCAGCAATTATTTCTACATTCTTTGGCTTCTCTTTTGTAACTTCTTGTATACTATCTGAAAAAACGACATACACGTTCTCTAAAACCTCAGATTTCCCTGTATACAATAGAGTCGCCTTAATGGCCTTTAGCTCGCTCATACTCTACCCTCCATTCTATATAGAAGTGCATCAGTATGTTATTTAGTGTTTAGCCCTTAAAAATATTCGTGCTTTTTGCGAAATTATTTTTCCAAAAGCAACTTTAAACTATCTACTCACAATCTCAACCATTTTTCTTGGCGGTAAAACTCCCAAATTAATTTAAAAATTATTGTCTAAATCGTGAGCAGAATGTCTATAAGAATGTTGTATTTTTGCAAAAATAATAAAAATATTTTAAGTGCGAGTCAAAAATGATTATTCAGTAGGCCCTAGCTTTGGGGGGACGTGTCTTGAAAAGATTTTTGGGGATAATATTGTTGTCTATATTAATTTTTTCAGTAATATCGGCGACTGCAACAACATTAAAAGCCCAGGACGAAGCACAATACAAATGGGTCTTTATGGTTTATTTAGACGCCGATAACAACCTAGAGGGGGCCGGAATTTCAGATTTAAACGAGATGGAATTAGCTGGTTCTACTAACGAAGTAGCAATAATCGTAATGATTGATAGGACCCCCGGCTACGACACAAGTAACGATGATTGGACTGATACTAGAATATACCTTGTTAAATTCGATACAGACCCGACAGAGATCAATTCTGAGCTTCTGGTGGATCTTGGAGAGAAGAACATGGGCGATCCAAATACTGTGATAGAGTTTGCTCAATATGTACATGAAAACTTCCCAGCAGAACACTATGCGTTGGTATTTTGGGATCATGGAAACGCCTGGAGACGCGATAGTTCTGGAGCCGTAACCAAAGGAGTTTGTTGGGACGATACTAATGGCAGTGATTATCTAACCGATCAAGAAATACTCCAAGCCCTTCAGGCCATAAGTGATATGGGCATGCATTTAGATATTGTCGGATTTGACGTTTGTCTTCTTGGACAAGCAGAAATAGCTTACGATATTGGTCTATTTGGATACGCTGATATACTTGTAGCCTCTCAAGAATATGAGCCATGGGATGGTTGGTATTATACGCCATTCTTGCAAAACCTCACTTTTAACCCAGATATGTCTCCAGAGGAGCTTGCATCTAGAATAGTCGACGCCTTTGGCCAGTTCTATGAATCTATTTATCCAATAGATTGGGCCACTCTTGCGGCAATAAACCTCTCCGCATATATGAGCGACGTAGTTCCTAATATTAACGCTCTTGGCCGTATACTCACGTTCTCAGTATACTATGAGCCTAATACTGCAAAAACAATTTATAATACATGGAAGGCTACCGACAGGATGGGAGAGGGAGAATTTCCTGACCTTTATAACTTCTCTGAAAACATATTGGCAGCATCTGGATGGTCCTCAGACTACGATCCTAGACCTATAGCTCAAGACCTAATCTATGCTCTTGAGAATGCTACTATCAACTACTGGCACTCTACAGGCCACCCCGGTGCTCATGGTCTCAGCATATACATACCGCCAAGTACGGACGACTACTTGAAGGAGAGGTACTGGTATTATCAGCAGACTTACATGCCTCAATATACTTGGTGGGGGCTATTCCTAGACTACTACTTCTGGAGGCTCGAACCACCAACAGAGGAGCTTAAGATTATTGCTGCTACACCAGCATTCGTGGAGAAGGGATCCTCAGACTATGCATTCATACAAATACTCTTTGGAGGAACCTCTATTGATCCTGACGTACTAAGCGTGACATTATTATATCCCGACGGAAACAGCACGACTCTTACTGCAACAAAGCTATCCCCAGGAGTGTATGTCATCGAGCTTCCTGGAATAGAAAGCTATTCCACCGTACTTCTTAAGATCGACGCCTCATACTGGTTCTTGGACACCTCTTCATCTGCTGCTATAAAAGTTTCTGAGATTGTCGAAAAGATTGCCACACTCAATGATGAAGTAATACTTAGCCTCGCCACTCTTCATGGAATCCTACAAAACGTGGAGTACGAAGTTGGAGAAATTAGAGGAGACACCTTAACACTTCTTACGCAACTAGGAACAATCTCAGTAAAGTTGTCTGAAATTGACGCGAAAATTAAAAGCATTAACGGTAACATCGTAACCATCAGCACAAAAGTTGGAGATATCAAAACCTCACTAGATGCGCTTTCTCCAGTAATTACAAAGATTAGTGACGACGTGGTTCAGATTCAAACTTCTCTGGGCACTATAACAGGATACATAGAATCTATCGACGGAGATGTAGCCACTATAAAGACTGACGTAGGTACTATTAAGGCTAATGTTGATACTCTCTCCCTCCAAGTCCCAGGGCTTGTGAATACCGTATCCAATATATCGGACACGGTCGAAAATGTCAATGGACTCAGTGGAAAGAGCGTAACATTGCTATACGTGGTAATAATACTGCTAATAATCGCACTAATACTACAAGTTGTTTACTTCTTCATAAAGAAGTGATCTTCTTTTCCTTTTTATTATATTTTTATTCTTAAAAGACCTCTAAGAAGCTCTATAACAGTTTTTGAGACTTCAATAGGAATAGCATCAACGGACGCGTTTGGTCTTCCTAAAACGCCGTCTACAATCCCTTCTTCTATAAGCATCTTCAAGTAATTGCCTTCATCAAACCCCTTCAATAAATCCCTCCCGTACTTTATTGACAATGCAGCAACTATTGCATAACCAGCCCAATTTGATGTAGCTCCTATAAACACTTCGCTTGCAGGCACAATTGACGATATCTTATCGCTAAGTGGAATATATTTCAAAATTAGATTTCTAATGCTGCCCAAACCTGCCTCATTGCCCCCATCGCCTATTCCTATCGTGTATACTTTTCCATAATAATTAAGCAAAATTTCATCGAGTGGATCACACCTAATTTCTAATCCTTTCATTGAGTAGTACTTTCCGTCTGACGCTCTTCCCGGAACCTCAATCGATATCACAAGAGATGGTTTATAGTGACCTGCCTCCTCGTAGGATATCGTCCTTTGCCATATTTTCTTTAGTGGTTTAAGCAGCGTTTTCTCTGCAACTATCACGGGTTTTCCACCAACTTCTTCTAAGGCCATTGCCAACGCCAATGCACCCAAAGGCCCATCCGTTTCTGCTATAAGCATTGGCGGTATCGGAAACCCCGTAACTATCATAGGTCTTTCAGAGAATTCTAGAGCTTTGTCTGCTATTTTCTCTAAATTTAAGACCCTCTTAAGCATAAGCTCATAAAAGATGTTCCTTATCCCACGATCGCCCACATCTACATTGACTAGGTGTGCTAAGGCGTCGTAAATGCTCATCCTCTAGGACCTCCCTCTTCTTTACGTGTAGATGTATAATGGCTAATCCACAAGAGCCTTCATCTAATACCTATATATTTGTTGTTTCGAACAAATATAAAGTAACAGAGGAGATACTTATGAGGGTCGCTAAAACTGTTTATTTCTCAAAGGGAGGTATTGAGAACACTGAAGAAACCCTAAAACTAGCAAAAGAGCGTGCAACGGAACTTGGAATAAGGGATATTATAGTCGCATCCACAAGAGGATATACTGCGAAAAAAGCTGTAGAAGTGTTCCCACCCGGCGAGTATAATCTCATAGTAGTAACTCACTGCTATGGCTTCAGGGAGCCTAATAAAAACGAGTTTCCTGAAGACCTTAGAGAAGAGCTTCTAAAAATGGGTGTTAAAATTCTAACGACGTCCCACGCGCTTTCTGGAACTGTTGAGAGAGCTATAAGAAAACAGCTTGGAACTTGGATGCCCGTCGAAATTATTGCAAATACCCTCAGAATTTTCTGTGAGGGTATGAAAGTTGTGGTCGAAATTGCCCTTATGGCTGCAGATGCTGGGTTAATAACCACAGACAAAGAGATCATCGCCATAGGAGGTACCGGGAGGGGCGCAGATACGGCAGTAGTACTTAAGCCTGAATATACCTTTAAATTCTTTGACATGAAAATAAAAGAAATAATTTGCATGCCTAGAGAGAAATAGTCCAACTAATTTGAGAAAACTATAAATGATTTCTAGGGCGTTATTATTTATTGATCCGTGCCGGCCCAAAGGGCCCGTGTCCCGGGCTTTGATGAGGTGCCGGCTGCAAGCCGCCTCTCACCCCAGAAAATAACGGCAAAATAGTAGAGTTTTATCAAGTGATTCAAATGGTTCTTGAGATCTTTGTTCAGGGTAACGAAGTTCAAGTTGATAAGGATACAAGGAGATTCCTCACCAAACTAATGGAAAAGATTTCTCAATATTGTGTTTCAGAAAGTACTAAAAGCTTATTTCAAAAAGTCGTGCCTACGTGGGATGCTGAGATAATAAAAAACAGACAGAACAGCTTTTCAACATATTTTGAAAAACTTCAAAAAATAGATACAAGTAAGTTGGAAGATTCTCTTAAAAAAGCTATTAGCATCAAATTCTCGTTCTCTAGAGCCACAGACAGAGTTATTATAACAGACAATTTAGAGGACTTTAAAAAACTAAAAGAAACGATAACGGTATGTCCCATAAAGCTTGTCAGCTCAGAAACTGAAATTAAAGAGGCTTTGGCCTCCTATGATCTAGTCCTGTACCATTTTAAAGAGGGTCTTATGTCCTACGATGAGAGGATGATTCCGCTTGAGGGTTTCGACGACGTATACGTAGTTCCTGAGCAATTAGTAAAACAAATTCAAGATAACAAAGAAGGTCTTGCTGCACTCTCATCATTATGTATAACCTTCAGCGATCTTCTTAACGATTTAAAACCTGAAGAAATTATTGCGATCATAGAGGAGGGATCCGTCACAATAGACAAGAACATTTTAGAAAGAGAATCTCTATTAGGAAGGGCTAGCGATATTGTGGAGGAAATTATAAGGGAAGTGAACGATAGCATCTCAAAAAGGGCAAAAGAGTTAGAAATAAAACTCAAAGGTACAGACATTCTGGAGGTATATTTGAGGGGGCCTGAAGGGCTCTTAGAAATTACAAAAGGTATAGAAGAACTTCAAAATATAATTGAAGAAGAAGTCATAAAAGGTGAAGAAAAGATTGTAGAGACTCTTCAATTTGGCGAAGGTGTCCTAAAAAGGAGTTATCCTGTCGAGATTAATGTAGAAGTCTTCGACGAGTCATTAAGAAACGCAATAAGGGATCTGAAAATCATAAAATATTCTTCTGCACTTAATTTCGTTAAAAAACATTATTCAAAGCTGATTTCCATAAAAACCCTCCTAGAGAAGCTATTCATCATTGACTTCTATTTTGCAACCTTTAAATTCTTTACAAACACCAAGCATTGGTGTTATCCCACAATCTTTGAAGGTGGTATAGGCTTTATAGAGGCTGTTTATCCCTTCATAGAAAACCCTCAACCGGTTTCTTACTTACTCGGAAAAATCCCAGAATTTAGTCCAATAAGACCAAAAGAGTCTTCTGTAACTCTTCTCACGGGAGCAAACAGTGGAGGAAAAACTACTCTTCTTGAGACTCTTCTTATGATTCAATTGCTTTCTCAATCGGGTTTTCCAGTGCCTGCCAAAACTGCATGGTTTGAACCCGTTCAAATAATTCGATTCTATCGCGGTTCTAGAAAACTTGCGACTGCTGGAGCCTTCGAAAGTACGCTAAAGTCTCTCGTAGGAATGATTACAAAGCGCGGAAAGAAACTGATACTAATAGACGAGCTCGCAGAATCTATTACAGAGCCTGGTGCCGCTGCTCTTATAATATCTGAAATAATAAAAATCTTAAAAGATCAAAAAGACTTCTGTGTTCTCGTAACTCATCTAGGAGACGACGTGATCTCCAGAGTTCCAGACATTCGAGTTGACGGAATAGAGGCCTCAGGACTTGATGAAGACTTCCGGCTGATAGTAGATAGACAGCCCAGATTCGGTATTATTGGAAAAAGCACTCCTGAGCTAATTGTTAAAAAGCTAGTTAACACTGAGAGAAACAAGCATAAAAGGGAGATATATGAACGATTGTTAAAATCACTTACACAGCACCGATGAGTTATCCATATTCGAGCTTCTGAGTTTTACCAACAACTAATCATAAAAATTAAGGTTTTTGACACTTTTCTGACATTCCCTCGCCATAAATATGAAGTTTTAAACGAACTATAAACGTTATAGATTGCCCCCATTAACTTTTATTAATTTTCTAAAGGAAATATTAAAATAGGTGTGACCTCATGTCTGATTACAAAATCATTAGAGGCATGCTTTTTGATGCAGATTATATTGATGTTGGCGGAAAAGCGTGGGTAAGACTGTGGATTAAAGATGATTTAGGAAACACACTTGTTGTTTATGATCCAAACTTTGAGCCATACTTTTATGCAATAGTTGATCCAGAACGCAATATAAATGAAGTTGCAGATAGGATCTCTCAAATAAACGGTGTCAAACGCACAGAGATTATCAGAAGGAAAAATTTTGGAAAAGAAATAGACGTAATTAAAATTACTGTCGATTTCCCGAAAAATGTCCCAAGTCTTAGAGAGACTATTAAAAATGTTGAAGGAGTTCTGGAGGTAAGGGAAGCCGATATCCCTTTTGCGATCAGATATATAATTGATAAAAATCTTCGACCCATGGATGGTATTGAGTGTGAAGTAATGCCAGTTTTTGAAAGAAAATTGAAGTACCCCGAATATATGGCAAAAAGTGTAAAACATGTTGAACTAGAGAAGGAGTGTCCTCTAAGAATCCTTGCGTTTGATATAGAAGTATCTAACCCTGAGATAAGTGTTGATCCAGAAAAAGATGAGATTATAATGATATCCTATTCCATGGGTCCTTCTTATGAAGACTGTCAAGTCATAGTTTCAGACGGAGATGAGAAGGAGCTCATCGAGAAGTTTTATAGGCTTATTAGAGAATATGATCCCGATATCATCCTTACGTATAATGGTAACGACTTTGATTGGCCATATCTCAAAAAGAGAGCTGAAAAACATGGTATAACACTTTCAATAGGAAGAGACGGGTCAACTCTTCTTATAAGACCGGCCGGATATAGGAGGGAAGCTAGAGCCGTAGGCAGGGCATTAGTAGACTTATACAACATTGTCGAAAGGGACCTTCCAGAAGTGAAGGTCAAAACTCTCAAAAATATCGCTCAGTACCTTGGTGTAATGAAAAAGTCTGAGCGAGTAATGCTTAGGCCACAGGATATTCTAAAGTACTGGGAGGATCCAGAACTTAGAAAGGATCTTATTCAGTATTCAAAAGACGATGCCTTGGCTACATACTTAGTAGGTCAAGAATTATTGCCACTTCAATACGAAATTTCTAAGCTAATAAGGCAGCCTTTGAGTAGAAGTTACGCTATGAGTAGAGGTAGGCAAGTCGATTGGTACCTAGTTTCTGAGGCGTATAAACTAGGAGAATTAGCTCCCAACAAGACAGAGGTGGGTGAAGAGACCATTTACGAAGGTGCTCTTGTGCTAGAACCAGAGAAAGGTCTCTTTGAAAACGTATTATATCTTGACTTTGGATCCATGTATCCTACAATAATGATAACGTATAATATCTCTCCAGACACGTATGTACCGCCTTATGAGGAGGTTTCTGAAGATAACATATACATAGCCCCAGAGGTAGGCCATAGATTCCTCAAATCGCCCGACGGATTCTATAGACACATACTAAGAAAACTCATTGAAAGAAGAAAGATGATTAAATCTGAAATGAAGAAATATGCAAAAGATTCGAAAGAGTACAAGGTCCTTAACGTCCGTCAATTGGCACTTAAAACCCTAGCAAACTCTTTCTATGGATATACAGGATGGGTAGGTGCGCGATGGTACAAAAGAGAATGCGCAGAAGCAACAACAGCCTGGGGAAGACACTTTATAAGAATAGTCAAACAAAAGGCAGAGCAATATGGAATTAAAGTACTATATGGCGATACTGATTCAATATTCGTTCTTGACCATCCAAAGATTAAAGAATTCATTGACGAAGTCAATAGGACGCTCCCACTTGAGCTTGAGCTTGAAACTATATTTAAGAGAGTTTTATTCACAGGTGTGAAAAAGAGATACGCAGGAATTACACAATCAGGAGAAATATACGTGCGTGGCCTTGAAGTTAGACGTGGAGATTGGTGTGAGTTAGCAAAAGAAGTTCAAGAGAAGGTCATTGAAATAGTTCTCCAAGAAGGTAACCCGCAAAAAGCGAAAAAATATGTTCAGGAAATAATTAAAACTCTCAAAAAGGGAGGGCTGACGGAGGAACTGCTAGAGAAGCTGGTTATTTACAAAACAATTACCAGAAGCCTTGAAGACTACGTTTCAGAACAAGCTCACGTTAGGGCTGTAAAAGAGGCTATTAAAAGAGGATTCAAGTATCGTCCCGGCATGAAAGTAGGAATTCTTATCATCAAGGGACCCGGGGAGAAGATATCTGATAGGGCAATAGTATACGATCTCTTCGATCCGTCAGTCCATAAGGTAGACGTAGACTATTACATCGACAACCAGATCATTCCAGCAGCTTTAAGAATACTTTCTGTTTTCGGCATCACAGAGAGCGAGCTAAAAGTTGGTCATAAACAAAAGACTTTGTTTGAACTGTAATTTCTAATAAATCCTGCGAGATTGTTGCATTTTTGAATATGTAACTGTAATGGAGAGGTTCTTCCCAAATCTACTCCTACTACCATATCCCAAAGCTTCTAAAAAGCCGTCTATTAGTCCTCTCGCTATAGATAAAAATGTAACTCCTGCAATCTCTTCGTCTGCACCTATAATTGATTGGATTATTTTCTTAACCTCCTCTTCATCAAATTCCACTGTAATCTCATTCTTACGTGTACTCTTTAGAGATTTGATTCTAGGTACCCAACCCACAAATGCAGATCCTGTTAATACAAACTCTACTAGCTTTTCTACGGGCTCATTAACTAAACGATTTCCGTAATATTCTCCAAGTTCTAGTCCCACATTTCTAAAAATTAGGTATATGGCCTCATTGATCGTCTCTCCAAACGCACTTGTGAGAACCTCAAAGATGTCTCTTGCATACCTATATCTCATCATAAATCCAGGTTCATTCCTTAATAGTATTCTTATTGGCTCCTTGCATAAATAGAATTCTCCAAACTTCTCATATTTAAACATTTGATGCTCGATTTCGGGTACCCTGCTTTTTAGTTCTTCGATTATATAATTTACGTCCCTTTCAAGAGTCTCGCTGTCCTTGTTTGAAATAACCAATATCATCTTATACAACTCGTCTTTTTCATAAAAAGCCGTTTTTAAATCAATGTTTTCATGAGCGTGTATTATCTCTAGAAGTTCTTCCAAGAATCTTCTCTCACTGGATTTTATTTCAACAATGATTCCGGGCTCGGTGAGTACCACAGGAAACTTTATGAAGAGTTTCATGAGTACCCCCAATGACTTCGGAATCATAAAGAGAGTCTACCACATTATGATTGCTTTATCACACTTAAAACTTTTAAGATTGTTAATGTAAATGCCCATCAACTCTGCTTGAAACAAGTTTCGATATGGAATAATTTTTAAGGCTCTTGTAGTTTATGTTTTTGCCTAGGATAATATCCTCACGAGGGGATGCTGTGTGGAAAAAGGAGACATAGTAAGGCTCGAATATGAAATTTGGATAAAGAATCCTGACGGTAATATTCTCTATGCAACAAATAAAGAGGATCTCGCAAAGGAACACAACATTTATGACGAAAATACTCGGTATGGTCCGGAACCATTCCTTATTGGTGTAAAAAGAATTTTGGAGCCCGTCGATGAAGCTCTGATGAAAGCAAATATCGGAGACGAAATAGAAGTAGAAGTACCACCAGAAAAAGCTTTTGGAAAAAGAAGACCGGATCTCATCGAAAAAATTCCTCTTAGAGAGTTTAGAAAACAAGGAAAGGTCCCTATGCCAGGAGATCGTGTCGTGATAAACGGACGTGTCGGAACTGTCATTGATATAGCAGCGGGACGCGTAATAATAGACTTTAACCACCCTCTAGCCGATAAAACGCTAATATACAAAGTAAAAATCCTAGAAAAAATAGAAGATCCTATAGAAAAAATCAGAGCAATAATTGAGATGGAATATCCAAAAGAAGTCGAAAACTTTGAAATAAACATCCATGAAAATAAAGCTGTCATAAAGCTTCCGGACAGATGTAAATACGATAACGACTGGGAACGTGTAAAGCTGTTTATTGCATCAAATATACTCAACTATGGCGGCGTAACTGAATTAGACTTTATAGAACACTATGAGAAGCCAAAAAAGAAAGAAGAAGTTACTGAAACATCCAAAGAAGAGGTAAAAAAAGATCAAGAAGTTTCGGAACTCCCTAAGGAGTGACTTCCTCCTTACTAATTTTTATTAATATGTCTTTGCTAAGTACACATCCCCTATTGACTCTCGGCCACAGATAGGACATTTCTTGTGAAGCTTTCTTCCATAGTAATCTCTTCCAAGCATCTTAAGGCCGAGTTCTTCCATCATTTTGTATCCACAGTCTTCAGATCCACACCATCCCATAGCTATTACAGCTCTCTGCTTTTCTTCTAAAATCCTTTTGGCTTCATCAAGTGTCTCTGCATCAAACAGTAACTCTTTTGTTAATTCTTCATGTCTCTTTAAAAGGTGCTCTTCGACATCTTCAAGCGCTTTCTTAACTTCATCAACAACACTCTGTGTAGGTACCACTCTCTTTTCTCTATTAGTGCGTAAAACTATCACTACCTGATTATTTTCTACATCCCTGGGACCAATTTCAATTCTTAATGGAACGCCTTTTAATTCCCAATAATAGTATTTACTCCCAGGAGTATCTTCCCTATCATCCAGATATACCCTAAATCCTTGTGCCCTAAGAGTATCACATACTTCCTTTGACTTCTGAAGAACTTCAGCCTCTTTTCCTTTATAGGTTATCGGAACAATTACTGCTTGAATTGGTGCTATAGCGGGCGGAATTATCAGACCGTTATCATCACCATGCGCCAGAACAATAGCTCCTATAAGTCTCTCGCTCATACCAAAAGTTGTTTGATGTACGAAGTGTTCGTTTCCTTCGGCATCTTTATATGTTATCTCATAAGCTCTTGCAAAATTGTCTTTGTATTGATGGACCGTAGCGATCTGCAATGCCCTGCCGTCCGGCATTATTGCATCTACTCCAATGCTGTAATACGCCCCTGCAAATTTGTCCCAATCTGGCCTCACACTCACGAGGTAATAAAGCCTCAAGCTCTCTCTAATTACTTTTTCAACAACTTCTAGATGCTGCTCGATTTGATTTTCTGACTCTTCATAATTGGCATGTGCTGTATGCGCTTCAAAGAAGTGGAACTCCCTCATTCTTAGAAATGCCCTAGTCTGATGCGTTTCATATCTAAAGACGTTAACGATCTGATATATTTTTAGAGGTAAATCTCTGTGTGTTCTTATCCAAAGGGAGAACAAAGGATACATGGCCGACTCGCTTGTTGGTCTAAGTAAATATCTTTCTTCAAGTTTGTCATGACCGGCATGGGTTATCCAAAATACTTGCCCACCAAAACCTCTTATATGTTCAGCTTCCTTCTTAAAGAAGCCTTCTGGAACTAACGTTGGAAACTGAACCTCTTCATGACCCGTATTCTCTATTTCCTTCCTTATTAAATTATCAAGTAACCTTACAACTTTCCAACCATATGGTAACCATACGTGCGTTCCTTTGATAGGATACCTTCTATCAATAAGTTCTGCGGCCTCAATTACTTGTACGTACCATTCGCTAATATCTTCGCTCTTTTTTACTGTATAAATTCCCTCTTTAGGCACTACGATCACCTCAATTAAACTTGAAGAA